>CALYTX010000031.1 GCA_945487985.1 uncultured Verrucomicrobiota bacterium
CCGAGCGAAGCGAGGGGATAGCCCGAAGGGCCGAGCAGGCCGTGAGAGGGGCGACCCGAATGCGGGAGTCCTGCCGGACAAAGAGGTGAGTCGCAATGCAAATGAACCTTCTTCGTAAAGTCTCGTTACTTGAGTTCCGCGCGGCCAGCAGTTCAGAGGCTGTGAAGCCGACGCCGAGCGCCCGAATCGGTTTTGGGCGCGCGGGCGCGCGAAAGCGAAGCGGGGAGTCGGACGAGGCCGTAGTAGCGATTTTAATTCGTTGAAGAAGTAGTCGTCCATCGCGGCGGTCCTCATGCTACGGAATGCAGTCTGGCGATGATAACGCAGAAGCATGCGGCGTTGTGGTGGCTCCAGTGCATCCCAGTCTGCTTGCACCGGCGTGCGACGATAATTCGTGCGGTCGCCTTGAGTTCCTTCGGATAGAGCCGTCTGATTCTGTCGACCACGCAAGGGGTATTTTGAAGAAACTTTTGGGCGAAAGTCGGCACGGTTCCGCCTGGCATGTCGCGGCGACGGGTCTTGGAGCCGACTGGCGCACGAGAGCACGTTCGCGGGCCCGACGTGATTCCGACCGCCACGGTAAAGGGCGCGCGTGAAGGCGCGCGCGTCGGAATCATGTCGGTGGGGTGCCCGCGAACTGCGGGTCGGGCGACCAAGTCGGGACAAGACCCGAATCCCGTTGATGTCAGTTAGTGGGTTCAACAATTTACACTCGCACCCCGCGAGTACGCGAGGTGCGAGTGTTCAATTGACGCGGCAAGTTGTTTTATGATAGACTTCAAGGCCGCAACGGGGCTTGATTTCGTCGTCATGGTGCGTGTGCGCCAGGCAGGCAGAATGCCGTGATTTCGGTTAAAAAGGGCATAGCGGCAAGCTTCCGCGCAAGGTCGTTTTCGGGAGAAACGGTGGATATATTGCAACAGGCGGAACAGTTGGTGGCGCTATTGAGGGCCAAGGCACTAAAATGCGCCACCGCCGAGAGCTGTACTGGCGGCGGGGTAGGGTATGCCCTCAGCTCGGTTCCAGGGGCGAGCGAGGTGTATCTCGGCGGGGTGGTGGCGTACGACAACTCCGTCAAAGAGCGCGTGCTCGGCGTGCCGGCGCAAGTCCTGGCTCGGTTCGGGGCGGTCTCGGCCGAAACCGCTGCGGCGATGGCCGAAGGCGTACGCGGTCTTACCGGAGCCGATTTCGCGGTGAGCGTGACCGGTATCGCTGGGCCCGGCGGCGGCAGCGACACTAAACCGGTCGGGCTGGTTTGGTTCGGCATTGCATCCGCGGCGCTCACGCGCACGGAAAAATGTATTTTTACGGGCGATCGGCGGCGGGTGCGCGAGCAGGCGATCGTCCATGCGATGGGAATGTTGGGCGTGATGGCGTTGTGAAACCGCCGCCGTGGGCGGCAGAGGAAGGCGAGTATGGTCAAAGGCTGCGTTTTTGATTTTGGCGGGGTGATGACGACATTGACGATGCCCGACAGGGTTCGTCCCGTAGTGCGCGAATTGGGCATACCCTGGAGCGTCCTTGAAGCTGGCTTTGCCCGGTATCGCCGCGAGATGGATGGCGATTTGATGACGATGGACGAGATGTATGCTCGCATTTTCCGCGACGCGGGTTTTTCTGTGGACGGCGCGGCGATGGCGAGAATCATCGAGGCCGATCAAGCCAGCTATCTTTACCGCAACGAGGAAACGCTCGCTTTCATGCGCGAACTTTCGTCCAGAGGGTTCAAGCTGGGCATTCTCACTAACATGTGCACCGATTTCGCGCGCAGGTTTCGCGTCCATTTCGCCGATTTCATCGCCGAGGCTTCGGCGCTCGTCATCTCTGGCGAGGAGCGTCTCTACAAGCCGCAACGCGCGATTTACGAGGTAATGCAAAAGCGAATTGGGCTCTCGGGCGACGAGTTGTGTTTTTTCGACGATGTCGAGGACAACTGCCGTGGCGCGCGCGAATTGGGTTGGCGAGCGATTCGTTTCGTCTCGACCCGCGAGGCGGTGGCTGAATTCGAGAAGTTGCTTGCATCGTGAAAAGCGTGCTGATAACCGGGGGTACTACTCGTCTGGGCGCGGCCATCGCCGACGGACTCAAGGCCGCGGGCTGGCAAGTGCTGACCAGCTCACATCGCCCCGATGCGGCGGCGGACTTCACTGCCGATTTTTCACAGGCCGGAGCACCCGCCCGGCTTTACGCGGAAGTGATTCGGCGCTTGGGCGGCAGGCCGCCGGACGCGCTTGTCAACAACGCGGCGCTTTTCGCCGGCTCTGAGGCGGTTTTGCAGGCGGTCGATTTCGACGCGCCGCGAAAGCTTACAGTGATGATGGCGGCGCGAGAAGGCGGCCGCGGCGCGGTCGTGAATATCATCGATACGCGGGTGCTGCGTCCCGCCAGCGAAGGCGAGGGCGCGTATGCCGCCGCCAAGCGGCGGTTGCTTGAATTCACGCGCTCGGCGGCGGCGCTTTACGGCGATACCATCAGCGTCAATGCGGTGGCGCCTGGGCCGGTGATGGCAAGCGAATCGGTGCGCGAGCGCGCTGGCGAGATGATCGCGCCGCGTCCGCGTGCGGAAGAGGTGGCCGCGGCGGTGGCGTTTTTGCTGGCTGCGCCGTCGGTGACGGGGGCGGTCGTGCCGGTGGACGGAGGCCAGCATTTGCTATGAGCGATTCCCGCCCGGTGGGTTTTTTCGATTCCGGCGTTGGCGGAACGAGCATTCTGCAGGCGTTTCGCCGGCTGTGTCCGGAGGAGAAGACGCTCTACCTTGCCGACACGGCCAACTGTCCCTACGGCAACCGTCCGCCGGCGGAAGTCGTCCGCCTATCGGAGGCGATGGTGCAAAAGCTGCTTGCACGCAATTGCAAAATGATCGTCGTGGCTTGCAACACCGCCACGGCTGCGGCGATTGATTATCTGCGCGTAGCCTATCCGGAAATTCCCTTTATTGGCGTGGAGCCGGCGGTCAAGCCCGCAGCGCTGCATTCCCGCACGGGGGTGGTGGCGGTTTTGGCGACAGCCGGGACGTTTGGCGGACGGTTGTACAATGAAACGAAAGCGCGCTTTGCCAAGGATGTGCGGGTTCTGGCCGTTGTTGCGGACGAGTTTGTTGTGCTCGTCGAGTCGATTGCCCGCGGCGAAGGTTCGCTCGGCGACGCCCGCTCGTGGTCGATAGTCGAGTCGAAGATACGTCCGCTGGTGGACGCGGGCGCCGACCATATAGTGTTAGGCTGCACGCATTTTCCGCATTTAAAGCGTCTTATCGCAGCTGTTGCCGGTCCGTCTGTTGCGATTGTCGATCCGTCCGAGGCGGTCGCCGCGCAGGCTCGGCGCGTGCTGGCCGAGCGCGGGTTGTTGTGCAAATGACGCCTGGCGCGCGCAAGGTCAAAAGCGTCGACCCTGTATCAGCACCAGACTTAGGTGCGAAGAGTGCGAAATAAATGGTATAATATCTCGATATGAAATTCACGAACGAACAGCTTAAACTCGCGGCCGACACTATCCGCTGCCTCTGCGCGGACATGATTGATAAGGCCAAATCCGGCCACCCTGGCGCTCCGCTCGGGATGGCTGATCTTGCCGTTACGCTTTGGCTTAAGCATCTGAATGTTGATCCTCAGGATGTCAAATGGCCGGCGCGCGACCGTCTCGTCTTCTCTGGCGGGCACGCCAGCGCGCTTGTCTACGCGCTTTTTCACCTTGCCGGCGTCGGCGGGCTGACGATGGATGAACTTAAGGCCTTTCGTCAGTTGGGCAGCCGTTGCTGCGGTCATCCCGAGCGCGGAATCATGCCTGGAGTCGAGGTGACCACCGGTCCGTTGGGGCAGGGCATAGCCATGGGTGTGGGGCTGGCGCTTGCCGCCAAGAAGTCCGCCACCGGCAACAAGACGTGGGTTTTCTGCGGCGATGGCGACATGCAGGAGGGCGTCTCGCACGAGGCGGCGAGTTTTGCTGGGGCGATGAAACTCGACGATTTGATTCTCGTTTACGATTCCAACCGCATCACCATCGAGGGTTCGACCTCTCTGGCGGCGGCTGACGATGTGAAAATGCGCTTCGAGTCGTACGGGTGGAAAGTGTTCGGCTGCAACGGGCACGATTTCGACGCTATCGACCGCGTCTACAAGCGTGCGCTCAAAGTGGTCGGGTCGCCAGTGCTGATTATCGCCGACACGCACATCGGTCAAGGTGCGCCAACCAAGCACGATTCGGCAGATTGCCACGGTTCTCCGCTTGGCGAGGCCGAGACGGCGGGGCTCAAGGCGGCGCTTGGTTTCGATCCTGCGCAGAGTTTCTATGTGCCCGATGAAGTCTACGCGATGTTCGCTGCGCGCGGCAAGCGTTTGCACACTACTGCGAAACGGTATCGCCGCGAGCATCCGCAAGTCGCTTGCGAAATCAAGGCTCCGGACTATATGAAGATAGTCGAGGCGCTGCCGAAGTTTGAAACCGGGAAATCGATTGCCACGCGCAGTGCATGCGGCGAAGTTATGAACGCGTTGGCCAAGGTGGTGCCTGAACTCATCGGCGGCTCGGCCGACCTCGGCCCATCGAACAAAACGGTATTGAAGGGTTTAGGCGACATCGCCCCGGGCGATTTCGCCGGACGCAACATTCACTACGGCATTCGCGAACTCGCGATGACGGCGATCGCCAACGGCATTACGGCATTCGGCTCCTGGCGCGGATACGGCGCCACCTTCTTCGTTTTCAGCGATTATTGCAAACCTGCGCTGCGCCTTGCCGCGTTGATGCATTTGCCGACGATTCTGGTTTTTTCGCACGACAGCTTCTATGTCGGCGAGGACGGGCCTACCCACGAGCCGGTCGAGCAACTTGCTTCGCTGCGGGTTACGCCGGGGGTCGTTACCTTTCGTCCCGCAGACGCCAACGAGACGGCTTTCGCCTGGGTTGAGATGCTGCTCAATACGCAGACTCCGAGCTGTATTCTCACTTCGCGCCAGAACCTGCCGGTCCTCGCGGGCGTCCGCCACGAAGGCGTGGCCAAAGGCGCTTATGTCATCTACGAAAACGGTCCCCAGGGCTCGGAGACGACGCTTTTCATCGCCTCGGGCAGCGAAGTTTCGCTCTGCATCGAGGCCGCCTCGCGGATGGCTGCGGAAGGGAAGTCGGTGCGAGTAGTTTCGATGCCGAGCCAGGAGTTGTTTATTGCCCAGAAGCGCGAATACCGCGATTCGGTTCTGCCCGAACTGATGCGCAAGCGCGTGATCGTCGAGGCCGGTTCGCGTTTCGGATGGGATCGTTTCCGGATGGACTTCCGCACCACCCGGTATATCACGCTCGACCGGTTCGGCGCCTCCGCGCCTTGCCAGCGTCTGGCCGAGGAGTTCGGCTTTACCGCCGAAAATATCTACAACGTGGCAAAAGCCATAATCTGAGGCGCCTGCCTCCGCCCGGAAAGGAAGTTGAAAATGAACGGACTCAAGGCGATAAGCCCTATCGATGGACGCTATGCGCAGAAGTGTTCGGAGCTGCAGGAGGTGTTTTCGGAATACGGTCTCATCCGCCGCCGCGTCATCGTTGAGCTGGCCTGGCTGAAGGCCCTCGCATCCGAAGCGCGCATCCGGGAATGCCGGCTGAACGCGGCGGAAACCAAGATTGTCGATCAGCTTGCCGCCGAGTTCGGCGAGGCTGACGCGGCGCGGGTGAAAGAGATTGAGAGGACTACCAATCACGATGTAAAGGCGGTGGAGTATTTCCTGAAGGAAAAGCTTGCGGAAAAGCTCCCCGCCCGGCGTCATCGCATTCTCGAGTTCATCCATTTCGCCTGCACGAGCGAGGATATTAACAATATGGCCCATGCGCTGATGTTGCGCGACGGCAAGGCGGTTTTGCGCCAGGCGATGGACGAGCTCGCGGGGAAAATCGCCGCTATGGCCAAGGCGTCCGCCAAAGTGCCGATGCTTGCACACACGCATGGCCAGCCCGCGTCGCCAACGACGGTCGGCAAGGAACTGGCCGTTACCGCGGCGCGGCTGAAGCGCCAGGCGGCGGAAATTGACCGGCTGGTTATGGACGCAAAGATGAACGGAGCGGTCGGCAACTTCAACGCGCATTTGAGCGCATATCCGGCCGTCGACTGGGAAAAACTCGCCGGCAAGGTAATACGTTCGCTCGGTTTGCGACAGAACCGCTTGACCACCCAGATTGAGTCGCACGACGGCATCGCCGAGCTTTTCGACGCGATTTGCCGCTGGAATTCGGTTCTCGTCGATTTTGACCGCGATGTCTGGATGTATGTTTCGATGGGCTATTTCAAGCAGCGCACGATCAAAGGCGAGGTCGGGTCTTCGACCATGCCGCACAAGGTCAACCCAATCGATTTCGAAAACTCCGAAGGCAATCTGGGGCTGGCCAATGCAGTGATGGGGTTCATGGCCCGCAAGTTGCAGATTTCCCGTCTGCAGCGCGATCTGACCGATTCGACGACGCTCAGGAATATGGGCGTGGGCTTCGGCTATACGCTTATCGCCATCCGTTCCACGGTCAAGGGCCTGGGCAAGCTTGAGCTCAACGAGTCCCGCCTCGCGGAAGATCTCGACCGCAACTGGGAGGTTTTGGCCGAGCCGATTCAGACTGTCATGCGCAAAGTCGGCATGGACCGTCCTTACGAACGGCTAAAAGAACTTACCCGCGGCCGGCGCGTCGATGCGGTTACGATGCAGGAATTCGTCAAATCGTTGCCGCTGCCGAAAGCCGACAAGGCGCGGTTGCTGAAGCTTACGCCGGCTACTTATGTCGGGCTGGCGGCAAAACTCGCCGGCCTCGCCTGAAAAATGCGCTTTCCGCTGTTTCTCGAAATCGCCGGCGAGCCCTGTCTTGTGGTGGGCGCCGGCGAGGTCGCGTTGCGGAAGAAGCGAATCCTCGAGGAGTTCGGCGCACGCGTGGCTGTTTCGGTCGATTTCTCGCCCGAACAGCTCAACGGACAGACGCTTGTCGTTGCCGCCACCGACGAGCGCGAGACTAATCGGCGCGTGTACGAGGCCGCCCGCGCGCGGAAGCTGCCGGTGAATGTGGTTGACGATCCCGAGCTTTGCACTTTTTTCTTCCCCGCCATCGTCCGCAACGGTCCCTTGACCGCGGCCGTTTCCACCGGGGGTAGAGTGCCAGTGGCCACGCAATATCTGCGCGACAGGATAGCGCCGCTTCTGTCCAGCCGTCTGGCGGAAGCGGTCGAATCTTTAGGCGAACGCCGCGAAGAGATCCGCTGCCAGCATCCCGACCTTGACGAGCGCAAGGCGTGGTATGAGAAGGAGCTGCGAAAATGGTTAGAATGCGAAGACTGAGAAAAAGCGCCGCGCTGCGCGATCTCGTCCGCGAACACAGTCTGCAAGTGGACGATTTGATTCTTCCGCTGTTTGTTTCCGAAACGGCCGTCTCGCCAATTGAAATCGCTTCAATGCCTGGAGTTGTGAAATATCCGTTGGCCGGACTTGGCGAGGCCGTCGCCCGTGCCGTAGCCGTCGGCATCAAGGCGGTGCTGCTTTTCGGCATTCCCGCACGCAAGGATCCGCGTGGGAGCGGCGCCTACGATTCCGAGGGTATCGTGCCCAGGGCGATTAGGCTGATTAAAAGCTCTTTCCCCGAGTTGGTAGTCATCGCCGACGTGTGCCTTTGCGAGTATACAAGCCATGGGCATTGCGGACTGGTCGACAGCGACGGCTGCGTGCTGAACGACGAGACCCTGCCGCTGCTGGTCGAATCGTCACTGGCCTATGTGCGCGCGGGAGCGGATATTGTGGCGCCGAGCGATATGATGGACGGGCGGGTGGGGGCCATTCGCGCCGGTCTGGATGCGGCCGGGTTTGAAGATACTCCCATTATGTCATACGCCGCGAAGTTTGCCAGCGCCTATTACGGACCTTTCCGCGAAGCCGCCGAGTCCGCGCCGCGGTTCGGGGACCGTCTAACTTATCAGATGGACCCCGCCAACGCACGCGAAGCGTTGCGCGAAGTCGCCGCCGATATCGCCGAGGGAGCCGATCTGGTCATTGCCAAGCCCGCAATGGCGTATCTTGACATCCTCAGCGGCATTGTGCGCAACTTCCATGTACCCGTTGTCGCCTACAATGTCTCCGGTGAATATGCCATGGTTAAAGCGGCCGCGGCGAAGGGGTGGATCGACGAGCGACGCGTGGTGATGGAAACCTTACTGGGAATGAAGCGGGCCGGTGCTCGCGCGATCATCACCTATCATGCGTTGGAGGCTGCCGCATGGTTGAAGTGAAATCGCAGGCGCTTTTCGACCGTGCGCGCAAGGTCATCCCCGGCGGTGTCAACAGCCCGGTGCGCGCGTGCGCGGAGGTCGGTCGTGTTCCGCGTTTCATCCGCCGCGCGCACGGCGACCGCATTGTCGATATCGACGGCAACGAGTATATCGATTATGTTTGCTCGTGGGGTCCGGGAATCCTCGGCCACGCGCACCCGAAAGTCGTCGCGGCGGTAAAGGCGGCGTGCGAGGAAGGGTTGACCTTCGGCGCGCCTACGGCCCGTGAGGTGGAACTGGCCGAACTTGTCCGCGAGCTGGTGCCGTCGATGGAAGTTTCGCGCATGGTCAATTCCGGCACCGAGGCGGTGATGAGCGCCGTGCGCGTGGCCCGGGGATTCACGGGACGCGACGATATACTGAAGTTTGAAGGCTGTTACCACGGACACAGCGACGGACTCCTGGTGAAGGCGGGTTCGGGTTTGCTGACGGGGTCGGTTTCCACCTCCGCCGGCGTTCCGGCCGATTTCGTCAAGCATACGATTGTCGTTCCCTACAACGATGTCAAATTCGTAGAAGAAGTTTTTGCCGCGCGCGGACATTCCATCGCGGCAGTCGTTGTCGAACCTGTGGCGGCCAATATGGGGGTAGTGCTTCCGAAGCCGGGTTTTTTGCGGTTGCTTCGCGAAGTCACGCGAAAGTACGGTGCGCTGTTGATTTTCGACGAGGTGATTACCGGGTTTCGCCTGGGGTTGGGAGGCGCCCAGGGCGTGGGGGCGATTCCTGACGTGCCGGAATCAGACCGTGTCGTTCCCGATTTGACGACTCTTGGAAAGATTGTCGGCGGCGGAATGCCGGCGGCGGTTTACGGCGGACGCGAAGAGATTATGCGTTCGGTAGCCCCCGACGGGAACGTATATCAGGCAGGCACGCTTTCGGGCAATCCGTTGGCCACGGCCGCCGGAGTGGCGACATTGAAGCTGTTGAAAGCCGACCCGTGGATTTACGAGCGGCTGGGGAAAAAGACCAGACGTCTTGCCGAGGCCATTGTCGCCGCGTCTAAAGGGACAACCAGAGTGACGACGGTTGCATCGCTGTTGAGCGTGGATTTCCTGCCGTGGGAAGGCGAAAGTGCGGATGAAAGATATGCGCGCTGGTATGGATATCTCATTGAGCGAGGCATTTATGTGGCTCCTTCGAGATTTGAAGCGATGTTCGTTTCCGATGCGCATACGGATAGTGATATTTCGCGAACGTGCGAGGTGATGTCGCGATTCTTCGCCAAGAAGGCGTAGATTCTGCCCAAGAAGCCGCAACTCGCTGTTGCAGTGCTGCAGATATCTGCGTAAGGGGGAGTCGGTTTGGCTGTTCGGATGCGGTTTTTTCCTGTTGAACCCAAGAGCTGTTTTCACGCAGGCGACTTCGTCGC
>CALYTX010000032.1 GCA_945487985.1 uncultured Verrucomicrobiota bacterium
GCGGTGTGGGCGTGTTCGGTCTTTCGTGTCCGTGCCGCCATCTGATTGGCATTGAATCTGGACGCAACGCTGTCAAATTCGCCCAGCGCAACGCTGCCGCACAACGCCACTCCGATGCGCGATTCCTTTGCGGAGAAGTTAGCCACATGCTGAAAAAGGCTAATATTTCATCGACCGCCACGGTCATTATTGATCCGCCACGGGGAGGAATGGAAAAAAATGTTCCAGCAACAATCGTGCGCGCTAATCCCCCGCGGATTATATATATCAGTTGCGATCCGGCAACGATGATGCGCGATTTGCAAGCTTTCATTCCTCGCTACCAAGTAGGAGCTCTCTATTGGTTCAATATGTTCCCCCGCACAGCGCGCTTTGAAACAGTCGTCGTGCTTGAGCGGATATGAGACATGACAGTTTCATCTCTGACAACTTGCGAATTTTTGTCAATATCAAATAAAAAACAGATAATTACGAATAAATTCTGAAATTTCCGTTGCCACAAGCTCAGAATTTATGATATCATACACTCATCTTGACAAAAATTAAGAAAGTGTCAGTATGAAAAAATTGATGATTGCAGTCGCTTCTGCGTCGATGGTTCAGGGCGTTTTAGCGGCAGGATTCGGCATTTACGAAGGGTCGGCTCGCGGCAATGCATTGGGCGGAGCGGTAATTGGTGATGTGGACGATGCCACCGCAGCATACCACAACCCGGCGAATATCGCTTTCTCGACCAACATCCAAGTGGCGGCGGGAGTAACATTCATCAATCCTTTCTGTGATGTTGAGGTAGACCACAAATCGCAAGGGCGGATGAATGCAGGCTGGTTTACGGTGCCCACATTTTACGCGACAATTCCCTTGCCGTTCGATTTGGCTTTCGGCTGGGGCAACTATACCGAATTCGGCTTGGGTTCGGAATACGCACGGTATTGGGATTTGGCGAAGGATACGCAGAAAACCACGCTAAAGCAAATAACGCTCAATCCGACACTCTCGTACAAAATCGCCGATTGGTGGTCGGTCGCGGCCGGTCCGCGTATCAGCTGGATTCAATTCACCAGCCACAAGCAGCCGTATAACGGTGAATCGATCTACGGCACAGACACTTCGGGAATGGGGCTTTACGATTACCGCATTGACGATGCTTTTAATCTCAATGCCCGCCTCAAGGGTGATGATTGGGGAGCTGGCTGGATGGCGGCTACAACCTTCAAGCCCCATCGCGATGTTTCACTTGGTTTAATCTACCGCTCGCAAATCCGCCACAAGATTTCCGGCAATTTCAACTTGAACGGCACCGCTGGGGGCTATCCGCAGGTAACGGTCAATAACGATGCGGTCCAGGGCTTGCTGGAGCAAGTATATCAGGGGGCGCTTGCGCAAGGGGCGGGTCCCGATGCGGCTAATGCGGCTAAACAGGAAATGCAAGGCCAACTCAACTCGCAGTTGTCGCAGGCGCAGAATACTTGGCAGGGAGAGAAAAAGAATGAACATCTGCGCGGCAGTGCCAAGCTGCGCTTGCCTGATTCGCTGACTTTCGGCGCCAACTGGAACGTCACGAAGCGCTATCGTATTGGCTCGTCGATAACCTATACGCGTTGGTCGAGCATGGATTCGATCCACTTCCGTATCGGCGGAGGTTATGGCTACCGGCTGCCGTTGAAATGGAGCGACACCGTCCGCGTGGGATTGGGTATGGAATATGACTTCACCCCTTATTTGAGCGGACGCATCGGTTACACCTACGACCAGGATCCTACCAGCCGTTCGCACCAGTCGACGATGCTGCCAGGCGGCGATCGTCATATTATCGGCTGGGGCACAGGAATCAAGCTTACGGACAACCTTCGTCTCGATTTTGCCTATAATTTCATCCGTATGAACAACGAGCACTATTACATCGATACGGTCGACTATTACGGCAACCGCTCGAAGAAGTACATCAGCTACCACAACGGTTTTTCCCACCTCGTTTCGGCCACAATCAATTATTCATTCTGAAATGCCCCGTCCAATCGATCATGCCGTACGTAAACGACATATCGTCGCCGAAAGCGTGCGGCTCTTCGCGCGTTACGGCTATGCAGATGTTACCTTCGGCATGATTGCGCGCGAAAGCGGAGTCTCGCGCACGCTCGTATACACCTACTTCAAGGACAAGCGAGAAATTTTTAACGCAGCCATCAGTCAGGTCACCTCGCGCATCCGCGCCGAATACGAAGCGGTTCTTCCGCTCAACATACCTAGCGTCGACAAGCTCAGGCGCATCACCATGAAGGTGATGGCCATGATGTATGAATATCGTGACTTCATCTGCGTAATCGTCGATGTGCTCACTGGATACCGCCGGGCGGGGATAAACCCGCATGACCGCGTTGAGGCTCACACCGAGGGTCTGCGCAAGATGATTGGTTATTTTCTGCAAAGTGCCGTCCATGGCGGCGAGTACGGCAGGCCGATCGATGTTCAGCAGGCAACGAGCCTTATCTATTCGCAATTCGAGGCCGCGGCACTCCGCATCGCTGTCACGGGAAGGGCGGAGCTGCCGGAATCTGTACGCGAACTTGATGCGGCGATTTTGTCGTTGCGGCAGATTTAATTGCGGATATTGCGGTGCATTAGCCGCGACCGGTCGTTCGCAAATTCTCGGAATTTGCTATAATACCCTCAAAAAGGTTTTAGGATTATGCAAACGGTCACCGATTCATTTCATGCTGCCGCCGGCAAAGCAAGTTTCATCCGCAAGATGTTCGAAAAGGGGCTTGAACTCAAGCAACAGTTCGGCGAGGATGCGGTCTGTGATTTCTCGCTCGGCAACCCCGATGTCCCACCGCCGGAATCGGCGCGTGAAGTGCTGCACCGCATTGCAGATGAAGCAGTAAGACCGTTGGGGTTGGGGTATTGTCCAAACGCCGGAATTCCCGCGTGTCGCGAAGCAATTGCCGACTATCTTTCTCGACAGCAAGGGATGAGGCTCTCGGGGAATGATGCGATTATCACCGTTGGGGCGGCATCCGCGCTCGTCTGTTTCTTCCGCGCAACGCTTGATCCAGGCGATGAGGTAATTGTTCCCAGCCCCTATTTTGTGGAATACGGTAATTATTGCGGCCACTTCGGCGGAGTGCTTAAAGCTGTCCCCACAAAGGAGGATTTCTCCCTCGACATTCCGGCCATCGCTGCCGCAATCACGCCGAAAACCCGCGCCATTCTTGTCAACTCTCCCAACAACCCCACTGGTGCGATTTATTCCCGCGAGGAACTGCTTGCGCTGATTGCGCTCGTTGAAGAAACCAATGCCGGTCGGGGCGATTCGGAACGCCCGCTGTTTATTGTCGCCGATGAACCCTATCGCGTCTTCGCCTACGATGGCGCGGAGGTTCCCGCCATACTGCCGATGTCGAAATTTGTCGTGCTTGCCGGCAGTTTCTCCAAAACGCTTTCTATGGCTGGTGAACGAATCGGCTATCTTGCCGTGAACCCGGCCCTGACTGTTGCCGACGGCGGCGCTTTGCTGTCAACGCTTACGCTCGTCAACCGCACGCTGGGTTATGTAAACGCGCCGGTGATTGGTCAGCGGCTGGCAGCGGCGATTTGCTGCGAGACGGTCGACCTTGAAATCTACAAGCGCCGCCACGACCTGATGGCAAAGGTCTTGTCCGAGGCAGGCATCGAGTTCACGATGCCCCGCGGCGCTTTCTATTTCTTCCCCAAGGCACCTGGAGGGGACGATGTGAAATTTGTCGATGCGTTGCTCAAAGAGAAGATTCTCGCCGTACCTGGTTCTGGGTTCGGACGCGCCGGATACATCCGCTTGAGTTCGGCAGTGGACGAGAAGATTATTGCGCGCGCCGCAGAGGGCTTTAAGCGCGCTGCCGATGTATGCAGATAAAGAAGGTTTATGAGATGACAGCAGTTCTGCCATTGATAATTCTTTCTACCGTCGTCGCACCAATTTCCGTCGACAAGGCGAACCACAGCGTATCTATTTCAGCCGTATCAACCGATCCTGGAATCGATATGCAACTCGAATTCCTTCTGGTTGGCCCCAACTCCGACCGCGACTACGAAGCGATGTTCGTGACTGAGGCATCGATTGCCGAAATCGCCGCAGCCTTCGAACAGGCCGGTTTTGGTATCGGCTCAAATTTCGATCCGGCGCGTTGCGTATTTTGGCCAACTGGAGCACAAATCACGATGGAGCCTGCCTTCTCCAATCTCGTTCGGCAGGTTCGAGACGTCTCCGATTTGCCGATTCTTTTTACCGGAGGTCAGCGCGCAAGTGAAAATCAACACCTTCCGCTTGCCGATACCAATATGCCCGCAGCGGTTTTCGCACTTTACAACTGTGGCCAGTCATTGATTCAGTTGAACGATTCTCTTGATCAATCCACTACTTACGGACGCTTCCAGCCAGCGGTGAAGATTCCGAAAGGGCAGAAAAGATTAATTACCTTCCGGCGTGGCGAGAATCCGCCGGCCCGTCGCGTAGCAATCGAGTTCCTGCCGGGAACTGCGGCACAAAAATTAATCGAACTCAAAGAGCTCGCCGCCACCGGCGAGATTGAAGTCAAATGCGTTTTCTCGCCGGAATTGACCATCCGCGAAGCTCGCAGCATTGCCGGCGCGCTTGCGACAATCGATTCGGTGCGGGTCAAAATCAATGGCCACGCCGAGGGACAACTTTTCTACCGTGCATTTCTGCCGCTCGAAAAATGGCGAGATCGCCAGGAACGGCTAACGCAGCCGCCTGAGGTTCGCTTTGCGAACGAGAAGAATTTCAAGATAACCAAAATTATCGAGGATTGGGGCAAGAACGATAAAATTGAGCCTGATCTTTCAGAGAAGGAATACAACTTCGATTCTATCGCCGAAGCCGCCGCGCTTGTCTCGCAGTTGGCCGCCAAGCCTATGACGATAATGGTTTTCGCCAGTCCCGAGACGAAACTCGGCCGGATTTACGAATTCCGCCGGGCGGTGAAGGGCAATATCCCGAATTGGTATGTGTTTGAGGAATGACTGCTTGCGAAACAGAGCCGCTTGCGTCGCGAATGCGCCCGAGAACAATCGACGAAGTGGTCGGTCAACGGCACATTCTCGGCAAGGGCAAACTGCTTAGAAGGGTAATCGAGGCCGATCGGCTGACCAACATCATCCTCTATGGTCCGCCTGGATGCGGCAAAACTTCGCTTGCCGAGGTAATTGCGAAAACGACCAAACGCAATTTCGTACGCCTCTCGGGTGTCATTGCCGGCGTGGGCGATATTCGCACGATTTGCAACCGCGCCCGTGAAGAGCTTGGCGGGAAGGGGACAATTCTTTTCGTTGACGAAATTCACCGATTCAACAAGTCGCAACAGGACGTGCTTTTGCCTTATGTAGAAGACGGCAGCGTGGTGCTGATCGGCGCGACGACGCACAACCCGAACTTTTTCATAAACACGCCGCTCACCTCGCGTTCGCTTGTTTTCGAATTGAAGCCTCTATCTGCAGAGGAAATTTCATTCCTGATTGATTGTTCGCTCAGCGACCGGGAAAGGGGATATGGCATGCTGTCAGCGGTCATCGACCGCGAGGCACGTGATTTTCTCGCTGCTATTTCCGAAGGGGACGCCCGGCACGCGTTGACCGCTCTTGAAATTGCGGTTCGTTCAACCCCTCCCGATTCCTCTGGGACAATCCACCTTACACTCGAGATAATTCAAGAATGTGTGCAGCGAAAGCTTGTCCGTTACGACAAGAGCGAGGATGGTCATTACGACACGATTTCGGCGTTCATTAAATCCATCCGCGGCAGCGATCCAGACGCGGCGGTGTATTGGTTGGGGAAAATGCTTGTCGCAGGCGAGGATCCGCGTTTCATCGCTCGCCGCCTTGTAATCAGCGCGTCAGAAGATATCGGCAACGCCGATCCGCGCGCGCTTTCGCTCGCGGTTGCGGCTATGCATGCGTGTGAACTGGTTGGCATGCCAGAATGCGCTATCAATCTATCGCAAGCTACTACCTACCTTGCTTCGGCACCGAAATCGAACGCCAGCTATCTTGCCATAAGCGAGGCTATGTCCGACATTCGCTCGAATGCAATCGAACCAGTACCCGAACATCTAAAGAACAAGCATGTCCGTGCCATTGGCAGCGAAAAGGTAACCGAATACAAATACCCGCATGATTTCGCCAATCATTTCGTCGAACAAAGCTATCTCAATATTCCCAAGCGGTATTACCGTCCGTCCGATCAAGGCTACGAGCTTACCATCAGCAAGCGCCTTGACTTCTTCAGGGGGAAGTTGACATAACACATATTAAACGCAAATCGGCAAACCGAGGGAAAGGGTAGTCTCTATGAACAATTCAACAACAACGCCTGAAATCGGATCTGGCATTCCGCCACACAACAATGCAATGAGCATTTACGGACCAACCGACGCAATGGATGATTTTCCGGTGCTCAAGGCATTTCAGCAATACATTGACGCCGAACAGTCAAAAGCCCAAAAGCGAATGACGACGCTCTGCATCTTTTTTGCCGTTATTCTTGCGTCAGTAATTGGCGTTTTCGTGGTAATTCTTATGAATGTCAACCAGCGCAACAATTCGCTCAACGATCAGTTGTTCCAGCTTATGCTGAAAGAACGCGATCGCACTTCGGCGGTAGTCGTACAGCCTGCCGCTACGCCACAAAACGATGCCGCAGTCAAAATGATGTCCGAAACGATGGCGATGTTGCAGAAGCAAATGCAAGATCAACAGAAACAAATGGCCGAACAGCAGTTGAAATTCATAGAGCATCAATCAAAGGCCGCCGAGGCGGTAATGTCCGCCATTGCCAAGCAGCGCGCCGATAGTAATTCTTCCGCGAGTGCTACCCAAGTGCCGCACCCCCCTTCGCCAGAACAAATCGCCATCGAGCGGAAAAACAAACAAGATCGCGAGAAAATTGAAAAGGCCACCGCGTTGTTGAAGGCTGAACGCGAAAAACTAAAACAAGAGAAAGCCAACCTAAAAGAGCAGCGTATCGAACTGCAGCGCCGGCGGCTTTATCCAGATCTTTATGACGAAAATGGCAATCTAATCGTTAAGGAACGGAAGCCCAATGTGTCGGATAGCTCGCGATTCAAGGCGATAAAATACTACGATGACGAGGAAGATTCGTCTGTATCGCCTCGCCATGATGATGAGACTCCGCTCCAGCCAATAAAGTATTTTGACGAGGAAATCGACACGGGTGACAAGAAACCCACAGCTAAAACTCGTCCTGCCGCGAGAACTGACAAGGTAAAATCAGCCACCGTAAATAACAAGCAGGCCGAAACGGTTAAGATTCGGCCTGCTGCCAAAGAGGAAAATCAGAAGGAAATCAAGTTTGGCGACAAAAGCACCACGTCCGATTGGGTGATTCCGCTCGACTAAACCTTATCCCCTTCTTTATATCCCGCAATCAACGGTTGGTCGCGTATAACGGACCGAAGTTCTTGCAGGCGCGGTAATCTGCGCCGGTCGGATCGTCCGAAGCGCCGAAAAGTCCCCAGCAGTGAGGCGTGAACACTTGCTCTTCGGGGACATTGTGCATCGCCACGGGGATGCGCAGCATCGAAGCGAGCGTAATCAGGTCGGCACCGATGTGGCCGTAGGCAATCGCACCATGGTTGGCTGCCCATGCATTCATTACTGAATAGACGTCTTTGAAGAACCCCTTTCCAGTGAGACGCGGCGTAAACCACGTACACGGCCACTCAGGATTGGTTCGTTCCATCAAAGTCTTCTGCTGTTTCGCATCAAGTTCGACCGACCACCCTTCGGCGATTTGCATGACCGGCCCTTGACCCTTGACAATGGAAATGCGAATCATCGTCAGCGGCATTCCCTTCGGGGTAAGGAACGAACTCGAGAAACCGCCGCCGCGGAAGTATTCCACGCCAGCTGGCACCCAGCGGGTAGCCTTCATGGTGTTATCAATATCCTTCTGCGTAACATCCCACCAGTTCTTGAAAACGCTCTTGCCCTTCTCTTTCATGGCGCCAGCCGCATCGAGACAACAAGAGCCGGAATTGAGCAGATGGATGATGCCGGCCTTCGCCTCCTTGGGCAGCCCCTTGCCAGTTGCGCGCTTGACGGCGGAGTCGGACCAATAGGTGCGAACATCGGCGAACATCGAGGCCTTGTTAGTCAAAAGCCACATTAGGAGCATGCAGATGCCATTGAGAGAATCGTTTTCAGTCGCGAGAATCTGCGGCATTTTCTTGCCATTCCAATCGAAAGAAGAATTGCACATAACCTCGGCCACGTCGCCGTTGGGCCAATGATCGGTCCACTGGCGCTGACCTTGGAAGCCGCCGGCAATAGCATTGCGACCTACTGCCTCCTCGCCAAAACCCATTTCCTTGAGTTTATCGTTGCCAGTCATCATGTCGCGGATGATTATCGCCATCTTGGCGATAAACTCCCAATCGCGATCTTTCTCGTCACGCGATTTCTGGATCTTGACAGGATTGTAGTCCTTGCCCTCACGACAGTATTTCTTCATCCACTTCAGGCACTTCTCGTACTCATCGTGGTCATAGATGCCCTCCTCGATCCGGCGGAGGATTTCGCATTCGTCCATGTTCTCAGGAGCCAAGCCCAGGTAATCCTGCATAAAGTCGACATCGACGAATGATCCGGCGATACCCATCGCGCTCGAACCGATAGAAAGATAGCTCTTGCCCTTCATCATCGCCACAGCCAAACCGGCTTTGGTGAAGCGGAGAATCTTCTCGGCCACGTCGGCGGGAATCTTCGCCGATTCATCGCGATTCTGGACTTCATGCCCGTAAATGCCGTAGGCCGGCATTCCGCGCTGGGCGTAGCCAGCGAGCATGCATGCCAGATACACTGCACCGGGACGTTCGGTGCCGTTAAACCCCCATACGGCCTTCGGAATTTGGGGATCAAGATCCATCGTTTCAGTGCCGTAGCACCAGCAGGGAGTGACGGAAAGAGAAACGCCAACATTGTTGTCGCGGAATTTGTTGGCGCACATGGCCGCTTCAAAACGCCCGCCGATAGTGGTGTCGGCAATGACGCACTGGACGGGCGAACCGTCGGGATATTGAAGATTGCTGGAAATCAACTTGGCGGCCGCCTTTGCCATCTCCATCGTTTGGTCTTCAAGCGATTCACGAACGCCACGGCGGCGGCCATCGATAATCGGACGAATTCCGACTTTCGGAAATCCATTCGCCGTGAATACAGTTTGACCCATTTTAATCCCCTTTCGTAGGTGCTTGCTGATGTATCAATGCCATTTCCCCTTAGGCATTGCTCAATCATAGCACAATTAGTCATGTTGGTCAAAAGCGCGAATCTAGCGCGACCAATTCAAAAGCCAGGTAGGTTCATCTGTCCGGAAACGC
>CALYTX010000033.1 GCA_945487985.1 uncultured Verrucomicrobiota bacterium
GGAATGCACCTGGAAATTCTAATTTCCCGGCCGCCTAAAAGCCGTCGCGCAGCTTTCGGTCAATCGGCCTTGGCCATTACCGAAAGCGCGCGCGCGAGCATGGCCATATTGGCCTTACCCTCGTCGAAATCGCCCTTCACGCGCTCATACCGGCGCACGCACTCTTCGCGGCTCGCAGCCCGGACGATGGTGTCGTTGACGATGCCGCTAGCGATGCGGTTCACGCCCATGTCGGTGGGCGATTTATACGGGCACTCCTCGCCCATCATCCGCTCCCAGATTTCACGAAGGATAGGATAAGCCTCGATATCGCGGTTGTAATTTACGCGCATTTCGCCGTAGGCAAGAAAATGGTGGGGATCGATTTGGTTTTCGTCCTTAAGCTCGAGCGTCGCCGCCTCGTAGGCAACATTGAGCGGATGCATGAGCGGCAGATTCCACACGGGAAAAGTCTCGAACTTGGCATAGCCGGCCTGCTTGCCCTTCTTCACCTCGTGGTAGAGCATCGTCAGGCAAGTAGCAAACTTGCCCGAACCAGGTCCTGGGCCGGTCACGACCACAATCGGCTTGTCGGTTGGAATGTAATCGTTGCGCCCGTAGCCCGAATCGCTCACAATCGTATCCAAATCGTTGGGATAGCCCTTGATCGGATAGTGGTAGAAAACCGACACGCCCGCATCTTCAAGCACTTTCGCGAAACTGCGCGCGCTCGGATGGCCGTCGAACCGTGTAATCGCCACGCCGCGCACGGAAACGCCGTGGTCTTTCATCGCATTGAGAAGATTTAGCGTTTCCTCTTCGTACGTTGTGCCGTAGTCGGCACGCATCTTCTTCGCTTCGATATCGCCGGCGTAGATACACAACACAAGCTCGGCCTTGTCGCCCAGCATCTGCAAAAGCCTCAACTTGACATTCGGATCGTAGCCGGGTAGGCATCGCGCGGCATGATTGTCGTTCATCAACTTCCCGCCGAACTCAAGGTAAAGCTTGCCGTACCTGTCGGCGCGGCGGCGAATCTCCTCGGCCTGTTCGCGCAAGTATTTCTCGTTGTCAAAACCGTACTTCACCTTCATGTCACTTCATTCCGTGCAATTCGTCGAGGATGGCCTGGATTTTACCCTTGCAGCGACCGCATCCGCCGCCGGCTTTCGTGTAGTTGGTTACTTCCTCGACCGTTGTCAGCTGGTTTTCGGTGATGACTCGGCGAACCTCGTTTTCCGAAACGTTGTAACAAGTGCAAAGGACTTCGTCTTCAAGATTGCGATCGGTCTTCTCGCCGGTTTCGTAGTTCTTGATGGCCGCTTCCATCGCTTCGCGACCCATCACCGAGCAGTGCATCTTCTGCGGCGGCAACCCGCCCAGATAATCAGCAATCTGCTGGTTGGTTATTTGCCGGGCCTCCTCAAGCGTCTTGCCTACAACCATCTCAGTAAGCGCCGAGGAACTAGCAATCGCGCTCGCGCAACCAAAGGTCTGAAATTTCGCTTCCACGATTCGCTTGTCGGGTCCCAGCCGGAACTGGAACTTTAGTGCATCCCCGCACGCTAACGAGCCAACCGTGGCCTCGCCGTCGGGATGTTCAATCTTTCCTACATTCCGGGGATTCCGGAAATGATCCATCATCTTATCAGAATATTCCCACATAATTATTGATTATTATATCAAAAAGCGTTGCGAACAACTGTTAACAGTCAGAAAAAGTGAGGAAATCTTCAATCGTTTTAATCGAAGGAATTTGCTCCAAAGTGAAAGAAAAGCCGAATTTCTGTTCAGACTCCATCAATAGGCGCAAGTGATTTACACTATCCCAACTGGGCACAGATCCCATCGCCGAGGTGCTGAAAAGCTGCGCACGATCAACCTGAAGAAGATTCGCGGCAAAAGAAATGAAGGCTTCGCGAAGCAAGTCGCCCACGGTATCAAGTTTGTAAAGCCGATCGATAGTTAGCGGTGTTGCCCATTCGTTTTCCATCATCACCAAAAGTCCGAACGCCTGCAACGAGCACCACCCGTCAGTCTCGCGAAAGCGCGTGTGAAAATCGACCGCCGCGAGTTCAAGGACACTGGCAACTGCTTCGTAGAAACGGTTCATGCCTATTTCCTCCGGACAACTGAAAACAACGAAAAGACAAGCAACAACAAAGTATAAACTGCTGATGCGCCTCGGCCGGCGCGAACTTGCCGTTCTCAAGCCAGCCAGCGAGGAACGCTTTGAACCAATGGACTGGGTAGGCGGTGGGACAATCCGGCATCACCGGCGCCATGTCCGTAGACCATGTGCCCCAAAAAACGAACCCCGCCAGTACCGCAAAAACCGCGGTAAAGGCGAGGAAGGCGTCCCTCTCCGGCTTGAGCAACATCAATTACTTAACGTACATGAGCGCGACGAGCGCGAACACCATCGCGAAAATAGCGACAGTCTCGACGATACCCAGCGCGGCGAGATAATTCGTGAAGCCCTGATTGGTCTCGGCCTGAGCGTCACACGCGGCGGCGCCGGCGCGACCCTGGAAGAGCGCAGAAAGCCCAATAGCCAGCCCCGCGAAGATGCCGGCAATCAAGCACGGAACGCCCGCACCGGCGATGCCCGTTTTCCCCAGCATGATGAACATTAGAATCATTCCGTAAAGGGTTTGCGTAATAGGCGCGCCGACGAAAGAAAGAAGCAAAAACGGCGCAGGCTTGCCAGCCGCGTAGCACTTTTTCCACGAGCCGACCGCGGCGGCGGCGGCGAAACCAGTTCCAAACGCGCTGCCAGCGCCCGCGAGACCCAAACAGGCGACTGCACCCGCTACGACCATTGCTGCATCACTCATCTTGATTTCTCCTTATCTTGCACGGTTGAACGATTTAACTGTTTTTCCTGAAAGCGCGAAAAGCGTATCCGGCCCACGAAACACCCTTGTGGTTCGAGAATTCCAAGGTGTTGAGTCGTACGGCGTGCACGAGCACCGACAACCCCGCCATGGCAAGGTTGAGCCCATGCCCGACGACGAGTATCGCGACCATCGCAATCGACATGACGATATTGAGCCAAAGCGAGTTCTCGGATGAGACCAGGCTCGTGGCCATATTATTAAAATTCTCAGCCACCTTCACAGATGCCAACCCCACCGCGAAAAGCCGCACATACGATATAATATCGCCGAGCGCACTCATGATATTGAGCGGCAGCATGCCAAGCTCGGCGCCGCGCGTCTTAAGTTCGCTCGGCTTAACGGAGAAACCGAAAACGGCAACGAGGGAAACACCGAACAAACAATAGCCCCAGGCCGGAATCCCGGAGAAGATACCGATAATCGAGTTAGTGACCAGATACATGAACAGCAACACGCCCGCCCAGCCGAACTCGGCTATGCTCGTGGAATCGGGGAAGCGGCAGATTCCGTTCCAGATACGCGCGAGCATAAGGTGCGAGACACCAATTGTAAAACACAGCAGCATCATATTGTGATAGCTCGGATCCGCTAGCCACCGAACAGTCAGCAGATCGCTCAAGAACGGAAGCTGCGCGCCGAACCAGGTGTTTGAAAGAACTCCCCACAAGACCGTAGCAAGCGAAAAAACCATCAGCAAGAGAAACCAACTCTTCGCAAGCGCCTTGCGCATGGCCAGCGTGCCGACGAGGAATATAGCTCCGTACGCGCCATCTCCCACAAGCATCGCGAAGAAGAGCGAGAAATAACACATAAATGGCACCGAGACATCGGCTTCCGCATAGGCAGGGGCAATACCCAAGCCGGCAAAAAGAGCCTGCATCGGCCGGAACAGTTTCGGCGGCTCGACAAGCGTTGGCGGCAACTCGCCATCGACAGGATCGCGCAACAGCACGCCCCAGCAATTTTCGGCCGCGGCCTTGCGCACATTCCCAGCCTTCGGCGCAGGAACCCAGCCGGACACACAGGCAACCGCACCGCGTTCGGACATCAACCCTTTCGCCGCGGCAAAGGCCACGCGGTCCGCAAGCTGCGGATAGAGTGCAAGCACGGCCTTGTCGTCGGCCGAGGCAATCTGGGCGGCTTTCGCGGCAATCTCCGCGCGCATCGCGGCGAGATCCCGCTCCATGACGGAAAGACGCCTGTCCGGCAATTCCTCCGGAAGTTCAGCCACACTGGCAACATCAATGCCCAGGTCGATCAACTTCTTGGCGAGCGCGGGATCGAAATCGCCGTAAGGAGCATACTTCTTGATTTCGCGCTCCAGCAGGTCGGCATTCGCCTTGAGCGAGTCAATCTCATCGGCAAGCGCCAGCACTCCGCCGGGAATCGAACCCGAAAAAGATGCCGAACCGAAATCGCCAATGGGTAGTTCCTTGCGGTACTTCTGGATTAGGCGGACAGCCTTCTCTGCGTCGGCCATCATGCCCTTCTCCTCGGCGACCTGCGCGCCCTGGGCTGCGGCCAGGTCGAGATGGACAACGCCGAGCTCGCGGAGCATATTGAGCGTTGCATCCTTTTCCGCCGCCACGCAAAAAAGATCGAGATGCTTCATCGGAACAATCATGCCGCCACCTCCTGATCCGCGCTGGGGGCGCGCGATTTGGCGATTTTGCCGCGCGTAACCGCCGCCGTCTGCTCGTCGCCGAGCGCGATCTTGATTACGCGAATAGCCTCCTTGCACTGCGGTATCTTAACTTTCTCGAAAAGATTTACGCGCTGTGAGGTTTGCTGCAGCTCCTCGGTAATCAGCCGGCGCTGCTCTTCATAGACGCGCCGTTCGCACTGCAAGGAAAGAATTCGCCTGGCGCTTTCGAGCGCGTTGTCAAGCCACGCGGGGGTGGCCCACGCATCGATCTCCCCGATGTCGGTTTCAATCGCTTCAAAGGTGGGAATCGCCACGCCCGCTATGTTGGCGCTGCCGGTTTTAACCGCGCGCAACTTTATAAGACCGGTGAGCGATTCTTCGGCAGTGGCAATCAAGCCCACCCAATGCGCGATATCTTCGCGAAGAGCACGCTCTTCGGCCGCCACCGCCTCGGCCTTGGCGATTATGCCGGCGATTTCACTCTGCAATTGCTGTTTCTTCAGCTGCAGCATCGGCAAAAACCGCTGGAAACGCTTGAGCTGGTCGCTCTGCGCCTTCAACTCCGTCTTTGTAAGTTTGACCTTGGCCATCGGAAAAGTATTATACGCTTTTTCGGTTCGGCAATCAAAGGGGAAATCAGAAACGCCGATTCTTCGAAAGGATGAAAAGCACCAACCCTACCACCCCGGCCGCGCACGCCGAAATCGCTGCGAGCGTCAGAAACACCCGCGGATCGCCCGGACCATCAACCATAGGCAGTTTGATGTTCATTCCGTAGGCGGAGGTGACCAATGTGGGCACGGCGAGAAAGATTGTCACCACCGTCAGGTATTTCATCACATTGTTGAGGTTATTGTTGATCAGCGAGGCAAAAGTATCCAAGGTGCCGTTGAGAATGTTCGCATGGATGTTCGCCGTCTCCAGCGCCTGTTGGTATTCGACCATTGCGTCTTCCAGCTGGTCGCTATCGTCCTCGGAGAGCGTCAGCTGGCGTGCGGTGTTCGCCCGCGCCAAGGCAATCGTGTCAGCCTTGAGTGAAGTGGTGAAGTAAACGAGCGATTTTTCAATCGACAGCAACTTGAGCAACACCTCGTTGGAAATCGACGCATGCAACTCTTCCTCAAGCGCGTTGGTGCGCAGATGGATGTCGTGCAAATAGCGCAAGAAAAGAACTCCGCCGTGCCACAGCAGGCGAAAGGCAAAGCGATACTGGTCGCTCGGCGGACACACCCTGCGAATCTGGTCGAGAAAAGCCGTCGTCACCGGCGTGCGCGCGCTGCAGACGGTTATCACCGACTTGGCGAAGAAAATAATCCCGAGCGGCACCGTGCGGTAGGGAACCACCTCCTCGGTGTCGGCATCTTCCACCGGAGTCGGCACATGGATGATAAGCATCGTTGCGCCGTCGTCATAGTCGAAACGCGGCCGTTCGTCGGTATCGAGAGGATCAGTCAGGAAATCGCGCGGAACGCTTGAGCAAGTCAGCACGCGCTCGAGTTCCGTGGTCGTTGGCTCGACCAGATTTATCCAGCACGAACCATCGAGTTGCTGCGTCTCTCTAAGCCCTCCATTTTCCCATTTGTAAATGGTCATCATAGCTCACCCTCCCCGAGCTGGCCGGCCGCGATTCGAGCTTCCCGCTGCGCACGGACTATCCGAGCTGATTAAGAAAACGCACATCGTTTTCGTAGAGCCAGCGGATGTCTGGAATTCCGTATTTAATCATCGCTATGCGCTCCGCGCCGAAACCGAATGCGTAGCCAGAAACCTTCTCCGCGTCGTAGCCGACATGACCGAACACGCGCGGATCGACCATTCCCGCTCCGGCAACTTCAATCCATCCCGACTGCTTGCAGACGCCGCATCCCTTGCCTTTGCAGACATGGCAGGTAAAGTCAACCTCGACCGACGGCTCGGTGAACGGGAAGAAGTGCGGACGGAAGCGCACCGTCACGCCGTCACCCATCATTTCTCTGGCGAAATACGCCAGCACCGACTTCAAGTCCGCCAGCGAAACGCTCTTGGTGTCGACATACAAGCCTTCGATCTGATGGAAATTCGCCGAGTGCGTCGCATCAGTTGTGTCGCGGCGAAACGTGCGCCCGGGGCAAATTACGCGAATCGGCGGTTTGTTCGCCATCATCGTGCGAATCTGCACAGGCGAGGTCTGAGTGCGCAAAAGACAATCGTCGCCGAACCAGAACGTGTCGGTGCGATCCTGCGAAGGATGATGCTCGGGCGTATTGAGCGCCGTGAAGTTGTTGAAGCGATTCTCGAGTTCTGGTCCGTCCGCGACAGTAAAGCCAAGCCGGGCGAATATCTCCGCCGTCTCCTCGATGATCCGAGAAAGAGGATGCTTCACGCCCAGTTTCCACCAACGCCCGGGCAGTGTCAGATCGGTCTCGACCGTCTTGGGGGAGCATTTCGCCTCGGACGACTTGGCCGCCAGGGCGCCTTCCGCTTCCGCACGCCACGCTTGGACGGCCTTGCCGAACGCCGGCCGCTCTTCCTTGGGAACGTCCTTCATCGCCTTGATAAGCGCGGGGATTGACCCGTTGCGGCCAATGTATTTCACGCGCAATGCCTCGACCGCAGCGGCATCCGTCGCCGCGGCAATCTCGCGTAGGCTTTGCGCCTTAGCATTTTCGAGTTCTGCCAAAGTCATAATTCACCTCTAATCTGGGAAATTATACCATAATTCTCCGATGTCTGGGCAACGACCATAAAGGCGTCTGCCGCCGACGCGGCAAGCACGCGCAAGAACGTCTTCGCCCTTGCATTTGCCGCAGTTGGATTATGCCAAACCGAGCCGCTGGCGGATTGACAAAGTAAGCTTTTCCGCACCCTCGCGAGAAAGATGGTCGCTGTCGAGAAAGTCGCTGTCGGAAAAATCACCACTACCGGTAAAGTCCAAAACTTCTATGTCCCGCGGCGCGCAGAACGCGTCGAGCCGAGCAAAGAGATTCCGCCGCGGAACTGGCAGCAAATCGAGGTAATCGCTTCTGGCCGGAGCTATCACCACCACCATTCGCACCCCAATCTGACAACACCGCGAATGGATAAGCTCGAGGTGCCGGGTCTGATCGTCAGCGCGGCGATTGTGCTTAAGATGCGCGGCCACGCGCGGAAGCGTCGTCGGCGGCGGCTTCGCCCCGCGTGCATAATCGGCGTTGCCGCGGTAATCGCCGCCTGGATTAGCCGCCGCCTCGAGCGCGGCGAAAGTGCCGGCCGTGCGGCGCTCAATGACGCGATGGTCGATTCTCAGCGGGGCTTGATATTCAATGTCCCAAAGATACCGGTAGGCAATGGCCAACGAACCACGGGAGGTCTTTTCCATCACGAATCCGGGTGAGAACACATCGTAGAAGACTATCACCGTCTCGAGCGCAGAAAGCAACCTCGCTTCGGACATGCGGCGGAAAAGGTGCGCGGCATGATACAAATCGCAATTGCGAAGTCCGTAATTGAACTCTCCCGCGCTTGCCAAATAACCGTTGTAGGCGTGCGACGAACCGAGAACCAATACTCTGACGGACGATGCCTGGCGCAGGAAGGCCGCTTTTTTAGCCGCATCGACCTTGAAAGGAGCGGTCAGTGCTTCTATCGGCTTGCGCGCCATTCTCGCCGCGCGCAGCAGTGTCGAAACCGATCTAACGCACTGCTTCAACATTCGTTCTTGATCCGCTCCTTAAGCTCCGTGGTGGAAATACCCGTTGTCCGCGGCAGGCGGTGGACAAGGATGCCCTTCTGTTCGCACCACTCGATTGCCTTGACGAACCCGGGATGCGACTGTTCGCCGCCCACGCAGAAGATATCGAAATCGACGCTTTTAACCGTCTCGTACGCATCGGTATGACGGATGACCCGATCCACATAGCGGATGGCTCGAATGATGCTGCAGCGCATTTCGTAATTGTAGATGAGTTTCGTCGCCGGCTTCCATTTTGCGACGTGTTCATCATCCTGAACGCCGACAATCAACTCTCCGCCGGGACCTGCAAGTTCCTTCGCCCGGCGGAAAAGCTCGAAGTGCCCGTAATGCGTCAGATCGAATACCCCGATTGTCAAAACTCTTGCCATTGTCGCAACCTCTTCACATATTCCTCGCCTTGAGCCGATCTTCGAACCAATCCGCGACCTGAGCGGCGGCATTCCCGCGCTCTACCGACTCCATCCACGAAAGAAACCGCTCTTCCGCCGCGGCAAAAACAGCCGCATCGAAATTCGCAACCGCATCCGCCAGCCCGTCCGGCGAGGCCGAGATGGGAAAAGGCGTCTTGTCGAGCGAATATCTCAGCCCCCGGACAACTTCGTATTTGGCGCGATCGGGAACATAGAGGAAAGCCGGCCTGCGGGTTAAAATGTAATCGAAGATGCAACTCGAATAATCCGATACCATCGCGTCGGCCGCGACCATGAGCTCCTGAATATCTTCGTAGGTCGACACATCCGCCGCATCTCCTCGGAACGACAGACGCGCATTGTGCTTGCGCAGGTTCGGATGCAGCCGCAGCAGCACCGTCCATTCGCCGCCGAAACGCTTTGCGAGCGCCGCCGTCAGCGCCTCGAAATCGGTCAAATACGCCGTCCGATCCCCGTCGTCGCGGAAGGTCGGCGCGTAAAGGACGAACTTTCGTTCCGGCGCAAGCCCCAGGCGGCGGCAGACCTCGTCGCGGATACTGGACGGACAAGAATGCAGGATATCGCAACGCGGATACCCCGTTGGCAGCACTTCCGGACCGTCGCCGAAGCAGTGGCGCATGTGCTCGGTGCCGAATTTGCCGTTCGTCAGCACCGCATCAACCATCGAGCGCTCCTCCGGCGAGGTGACATCATGGCAGCACTTGATGCCAAAAGA
>CALYTX010000034.1 GCA_945487985.1 uncultured Verrucomicrobiota bacterium
CCACAACCCTCAGATTCGTAGTCTGATGCTCTATCCAGTTGAGCTACGGCCCCAAATCAGAAAACGTTAAGTATTATACCATTTCGCACGAGTGCGCGCAAGGGGGATATTCCAGGGGGGCTCGTTTGGATGATCGGGACGCTTTTGATATAATTGCAGACATGGAAAAGCTTTTCATTATTGACCTGATGCCATTTCTCTACAAAGGATATTTCGTCTTCCTGCGCAATCCGCGGATGACTGCCTCGGGCATCAACACCTCCGCCCTGCTGGGCCTGGCCAACGGGCTCATGTCAATTCTTAAAAACTACGCCCCCGATTATGCGGTGTTGGCGATGGATCCCCAAGGAACGACTTTCCGTCACGAGGCCTACCCGCCCTACAAGGCCCAGCGTCAGAAGATGCCGGAGGATCTTGCCGCTTCCATCCCTTACGCGTTCGAGCTCGCCGAGGCGCTGAAACTGCCTGTGATCCGCGCGGAAGGCTTCGAGGCCGACGATGTGATGGGCACGCTCGCGGTCAAAGGGGCGGCGGCGGGCTTTGAGGTCTACATGGCCACACCCGATAAAGACGCCGCCCAGCTGGTCGGCGAACGCATCCGGCTCTTCCGTCCCGCTCGCGCCGGCGAGGAGGCGGAAATCTACGATGAAGCGCGCGTGCGCGAACATTGGCATCTCGCCGAACCGCGGCAAATGATCGACTACCTGGCGCTCGCCGGCGATTCGTCCGACAATATCCCCGGAATCCGCGGTATCGGCGAAAAAACCGCCGTCGATCTGATCGGCCGCTTCGGCGACATCGAAAACATTATCGCCCATGCCGGCCAACTCAAGGGCAAACTGGCCGAGAAAATTTCCGTCGGCGCGCAGGACGCACGCATCTCCCGGTTCCTTGCCACCATCCGCACCGATGTCCCCATTCAGGCAGACTGGGAAAGCTTCCGCCGCCGCGGCATCGACCGCGAGAAACTCACCGCCGTCTGCGCCAAATTCGAACTCAGTCGCCTCGCCAAAGAGTTGCTTGGCGACAATGCCGCGATGCAAACACCTTCCCGGCAGATGCAGAAACTGGCCGATTTCCCCCACGACTACCGCTTGGTCACAACCGAGGACGGCGCGCGCGCACTGCTGGCCGAGCTCATGCAGGAAAAACGCATTGCCTTCGACACAGAAACAGCCGCCGCAAACGGATCGAGCTCTACGGACGCACACCGTTGCAAGCTCGTCGGCTTCTCGTTCGCCACCGCCCCCGGCAAGGCGTGGTATGTAACGGCCGACCAAATCGACGTGTTCCGTCCGCTTTTCGCCGACCCCGGAAAAATATTCGTCGGCCACAACGTCAAATTCGACCGTTCGGTGCTTCTGCGCTACGGCATCGGCTTCGCCACTACGCCGCGCGACACCATGCTTGAGCATTACTGCATCGACGCGGCCGCGCGCCACGGCATGGATGTGCTCGCCGGGCAATACCTCAATTACAGCCCGATTCCCATCAGCGCGCTCATCGGCGAGAAAGAACGCGGCAAAGAGCAGCTTTCGATGGCCGCGCTCACGAACGAACAAATTTGCGACTACGCCGCCGAGGATGCCGACGTGACCTTGCGCCTCGACGACGCGCTGCGTCCGCAAACGCCCCGCGCGATTGAGTACGAAGAAAAACTTGTCAAAATCCTCATCGAGATGGAGCGCGAAGGCGTGAGAATCGATGTCCAAGCGCTCAAGGAGTATTCGCGGATTCTCGAACGCGACATACTCACGCTCACGCAGGACATTCTTGAAGTATCGGGTCCCGGCTTCAACCCCGACTCCCCCCGGCAGCTGGGCGAGCTGCTATTCGGCAAACTGGGGTTGAAGGGTGGACGGAAAACCGCCTCGGGTCAATTCTCCACCGACGAGAAAACGCTCTCGAAACTCGTGGGGGAACATCCACTGGTCGGCAAGATTCTCGAATACCGCGCCTTGACGAAACTGAAATCAACCTACGTCGACAAGCTTCCCGCGCTGATCGACGCCAATGGACGCATCCATACCACCTATCAGCAAGCCTTCACCGAAACCGGCAGATTGAGTTCTTCCGACCCCAATCTGCAGAACATCCCGATAAGGACCGAGCGCGGCAAACTCATCCGCAAGGCTTTTATCGCCCGCGACGAGAACCACCGGCTTATCTCGGCGGACTATTCGCAAATCGAACTGCGCTTGATGGCGGCTTTCGCGCAAGATCACGCCATGCTCGACGCTTTCCGGCGCGGCGAAGACATCCATCGCGACACCGCCGCGAGAGTGTTCGGCATCATGAGCGCATTTGTGACGGCGCAGCAGCGCGCCCAATGCAAGATGGTCAATTTCGGCATCATCTACGGCATTTCGGCCTTCGGCCTCTCCCAGCGGCTGAACATTTCCCGCAAAGAAGCCGCCGGGCTGATCGACACCTACTTCAAGCTCTACCCGGCAGTGAAGACCTTCATGGATCGCGCGATAGCTTCGGCGCGGGAGAAAGGCTACGCCGAAACAGTGCTCGGACGCCGGCGCACGCTGCGCGACATCGACTCGCGCAACCTGACGGCGCGGCAGGCGGCCGAACGCGACGCGATCAACACCCCCATCCAGGGCTCGGCGGCCGACCTGATTAAGGTTGCCATGGTCAAAATCGACGAAGCGTTCAAAGCCCTGAGCCTGCGCACCAAAATGGTGCTGCAAATTCACGACGAACTCGTTTTCGACGCTCCCGAAGAAGAAGTCGAAACGGTAGTGGAAATCGTCCGGCGCGAAATGTCCAGCGCTCTCGATTTCGGCGTTCCGCTTGAAGTTAGCATCGGTATCGGACGCAACTGGCTCGACGCCCACTGATGCCGGATAGGTAGATCGGTCAGGAAATCGCCGCGCCGATCTTCCGCGTAAGCGCCACGGCGTGGCGGTAGTCGTTAGGCTCTCCGTCAACGGCAATGTTCCCGCGCTCCTCGAGCCTTATCACCAGATTCTTTTCGCCTACATCCCACCAAGGCTGTCCTTTGGCCAGCACCACCGGCTCGTAATCGATATGATAGGCGCGCACGCGCGCGCCAGTCGCCAGCGCCAGACGCGCCGCGCCGCGGTGGAGCTTTTTTCCGCCGCGCGTTCCCTGCGGGAACACCACCACGTTCACTCCGCGCCGGAGATAGCCCCCCGCTTCGGCGACTACTTCTTGTCCACCCCTGTCGTTGGCGATAAAAACCTTGCTGACCACCGCTGAGAGAAACAAGTTGCGCTTGGCCGAAGCCTTGGCGATGCATACAGCGTCGGGAATGTGCGCGAGCAGAACACAAATATCAATGAGCGAGACGTGGTTCATCACGACGATCTCCCCGACCGGGCCGGCGGCGCGTCCGACCGGTGACCCGCGAAACTCTACTGTGTAAAGGCCTGTGATTCGCGCGCACTTCACAAACATCCGGTAGAAAAAACGAACCGCCCGCCGACCCCAGTCGCGGGGAAAAAACGGCAACGACAGCAAAACTGCAAACGGCAGCGCAAAAAGCCCGTAGAGGACAAAGAAAAACCCAGCCAGCAGGGAACGAAAAAATCTACGCGGCGCCACTGCCATGTCATTTGCGAGCCAGCGCGAGACGAACGATCGTTTCGGTGTCCTGCGCCTCGGGATTGCCGGCTATCGCCTCGCTGACCATCTTGTTCGCGGTCTCTTCGCCGAAGCCGAGCGCCGAAAGCGCCAATATCGCATCGCGCAATATCGGCGCAGCCCCGTCCCTGCCGGCAGCGCGCTGCGTGGACGAAAGCGCCGCGATGGCGTTGACCTTATCCTTCAACTCGATAAGTATCTTCTCGGCAGTCTTCTTGCCTACACCCTTGATGGACGATATCCGCTTGGCGTTGCCGCCGGCAATTGCCAAACAAAGTTCGCCTACGGAGCCGCCGGAAAGAATGGCGATGGCCATCTTCGGCCCCACGCCGCCGACTGCAGTCAACTTTGCGAAAAGATCCTTTTCCGCCGCGCTCGCAAACCCGAAAAGCAGTTCGTCGTCTTCCCGCACGGAATGGAACGTCAACAACTTCACCTGCGCGCCCGTTTTGGGCAGCCGCTCATAGGTCGAGAGCGGAATGAGCAATTCATAGCCAACGCCCGCGGCCTCGACAACCGCCCGCGTCGGCTCCTTCTCTACCAGTTCGCCACGGATGGAATAAATCACTTGTTTCCCCCCAAGCTTCGGATACCGTCCGACAATGGACGCCTCAGACTACCGGCTTGATGTATTGCGACTTGAGCGCCCGCCACAAAACCACGCAAAACGCCGACAGGGGTATGGCCAGCAACAGCCCCAGCAGCGACTGGAAGACCGCCCCCCAGAAGAAGAACGAGAAAATCACGCCCGCGTAGCCGAGCCCGGTCTTGTCGCCCTGGATCTTCGGCGTAATGCAATAGCCATCGAGAATCTGCCCGACCAGCCACACGGCCACCAATCCCACCAACCGGACGAGCGAACCGCCCGCGCCAAAGTAGGCCAAGGGAATGGCGATGGGCATGCAGATTACCGTTCCGAAAAGCGGAATGAGATTCAGAACCCCGAGCGCGAAGCCGATTACAAATCCGTAAGGCAGCCCAACCAGCGCGAAGCCGATTCCGTAATACAGCCCCTCGATGAGGCAGATGACCACCTGTCGCTGGAAGAAACTTACGATGATATCGAGAAACGAATCGATCTGCGTGGCGACAAACGCCTTGGTGCCGTCTTTCAGGAACGGCATTTCGCGCACATAGTCCGCCCCACGCATCTCGGGCCGCATCAAGAAATAGACGAAAAACAACAACGCCACCAGCCAGCTGAGAATCCCCGTCAGGCTGCCGATTACCCCCACGCCCACCTGCGCGGCCTTGAGCTTGTAGATCTCGATCCAATCCTGATAAGGAACGCCGAGCATGTCCGCAAACTCCTTCGCCTTGGGAAAGGTGGTGTGGAACCACTCGAGGAACTTGGCCGCCAGCTCTGGCGCCTGGACGACGAGATTGGCGATCTGGTCGACCGCAAACGCGCCGAAATGCCACGCGATGACCACCATGGGAACAAACACCGAGAGCATCATCAACAGCACGGACGCGGCGGGATTGTGCACCAGTTTCTTCCACCACAAATAGTAGGGCTTGAAGAACATGGCCAAGAAAAGCCCGGCGATCACGGGCGTAATCGCCGGCGAAACGCAACCCAACGCCTTGCCCGCCGCCCAGACGATAAAGGCGGTGAACGAAACAACGACTGCAAGCGAGAGAATCGTCAACCCCACCGCAATGGTCTTGCGCTGACTTTCGGTAAAATCAATCATGCGCCCATTATACCATAATCCCCAGACTAGGCTCAGAGAATCTCGCACTCCGGCAACTTGCCGACCAAAGGCCGCGCATATTCCACGAACGCCGCCGTAACATCGTGTCCGTTCTGCGCGATATACTCCCGCGGCAGCGAACGGGTGTGCTTGGCCGCACGCTCGATCGGCACGGGCGCGTACGATACTTTGTACTTGCGCGAGCGTCCACGCACGATTGCAATCGTTCCCTTGGTAAGACGACCCGCCAGTGCCGCCGCCACCGCCGCCGCCCCGGCCGCGCGCGCCTCAGTCCGGTCGGTTTCCGAGACGATGCCCGGGAACGAGCGCTGCAGGTAGCCAAACGTGTCAGCACGCACGCGCTTTATCTTCGCCTTCTCCTTGAGCAGGCGGGCAAGCGAGTCGCCCAACGCGCCGGTTCCGGACATTTGCACATTGCCGTGGCTGTCGGTTTCTCCGGTGCCAAGCTTTGCGCCGATAGGCACGCCGTCGCGTCCGCGAATGCCCTCGGAGATTGCGCATACGCAACGACCGAACCGCTTCATCGCCGCTTTCACATCGCGAACGAATTTCGCTTCGGAAAAAGGGACCTCCGGCAGGTATATCAAGTGCGGGCCGTCATCCTCGCGCACGCGCGCAAGCGCCGAAGCGGCCGTGAGAAAGCCGGCGTCACGGCCCATAACAATGTCAATCTTCACTCCGCCGAGCGCACGATTGTCGAGATCGTCGCCGCGGATGGCGCTCGCCACGAACCGCGCCGCCGAACCATATCCCGGCGTATGGTCGCAACTGCGCAAATCATTGTCGATCGTTTTGGGAATGTGGTAGACGACCAGCGGATAGCCCGCCTTTTCGGCTTCCTCGGCGACAATGCGCGCAGCGTCCGCCGAATCGTTACCGCCAATATAGAAGAAGTAGCCAACGTTCAACCGGCGAAACGATTCGAAAATCGCCTTGCAGTCTTCCGCGGACGGTTTCCGGCGGCAGCTGCCGAGCGCTGAAGAAGGCGTGCGGGCGATCGCCTCAAGTTTCTTGGCCGATGGCTTGCGCAAATCGACATAATCATCGCCGAGAATCCCCACGATGCCGTGCCGCGCGCCGAGGATCTTCCCGATCCTGCTGCTGCCGCGCGCGGCCATCACCGCGCCGACCAGCGATTCATTGATAACCATTGAGGGACCGCCCGACTGGGCAACGACCATATTCATTTTTCTCATAGCGCGCTTATTATAGCAAAATCGCGCGCGTCAAATGAACTTGCCCGTTGCCGAGAGCGAGCAGGCGCGGATGACGGCGGGCGGGCCTTCGCAGACGAGTGTTCCGCCCTTGTCGCCGCCGCCAGGACCGAGGTCGACTACCCAATCTGCAAGGCGGATAACATCGATATTGTGTTCGATGACGATAATCGTGTTGCCCTGATCGCGCAACCGGCAGAGGAGCGTCATCAGTTTGGCGACGTCATCGAAATGGAGTCCTGTGGTCGGTTCGTCCAACAGGTAGAGAGTCCGCCCCGTCGAACGGCGGGAAAGCTCGCTCGCCAGTTTGATTCGCTGCGCCTCGCCGCCGGAAAGCGTAGTGGCGCTTTGGCCAAGCGTGATATAGCCAAGCCCCACGTCGGCGAGGGTCGCCAGCTTTCGCGCCAGCGACGGCACCTTGCTAAAGAACTCGGCGGCCTCCGCAACTGTCATTGCCAGCACATCGCTGATGTTTTTTCCGCCGTAGGTAACCTCGAGCGTCTCGGCGTTGAAGCGCTTGCCGCCGCATTGCTCGCAGGTGACATAAACATCGGGCAGGAAACTCATTTCCAGCCTGCGCGAGCCATCCCCCCCGCATACCTCGCAGCGTCCGCCCTTGACATTGAACGAAAAGCGTCCGGCATCGTAGCCGCGCATTTTGGCCGCGGCGGTCTGGGCGAAGAGCTGGCGGATTTCAGCGAAAAACCCCACATACGTGGCCGGATTCGAACGCGGCGTGCGGCCGATTGGCGACTGGTCGATTTCGATAATCTTGTCGAACTTGTCATCCCCGGAAAGCCGACGGAATTTCCCGGGTGTTTCCTTGGCGCCATAGAACCGGCGCATCAGTTCGCGCTTGAGCGTCTCGTCGACGAGCGTGGACTTGCCAGAGCCGGAAACGCCGGTGACGACTGTGAGCGCGCCGATTGGAAAGCGCGCGGTTACATTCTTGAGATTGTGTTCCCGGCAGCCGGAGATGACGAGAAAATCGTCGCGGCGGCAGGTGGCTGGCGACGGCGAGGGCGCGGCGATTTTCTTTCGTCCTGAAAGATAATCGGCCGTAAGCGATTTCGATTTCAACAGCCCCGGGAAATCGCCGGCGTATACGACCCGGCCACCATCGCGTCCGGCACCAGGTCCCAAATCGACGATATAGTCGGCCGCGCGCATCATCTCCTCGTCGTGTTCGACAACGACCACGGTGTTGCCGCGATCGCGGAGATCTTTGAGCGTGGCGATGAGCCGGCCGTTGTCGATAGGGTGCAAGCCAATCGTCGGCTCGTCGAGAACGTATAAAACTCCAGTAAGCCCTGATCCAATCTGCGTAGCCAGCCGGATACGCTGCATCTCGCCGCCAGAGAGCGAGGAGGAGGCGCGATCGAGTGTAAGATAATCGAGCCCGACGTCGAGCAAGAACTCAAGCCGCTTGATGATTTCGGCGAGCACGTCCTTGAGCCCCGCGAGACCGCCGTTGCGCCGCAGTCCGGAAAAGAACGAAAGGGCCTCGCCGATAGGCATCGCCATCACCTCGACGATCGTCTTGCCGTCGAGTTTCGCCGCGCGCGATTCGGCCCGCAGACGCGAGCCGCGGCACTCGGGACACACCCGGAAGCTTTGGTAGGCTTCGTATTTGGCGCGCACTTCGTCGTCGTCGGTTTCATCGAGCTTGCGCTGCAAGGCATTGAGCACGCCTTCGAAAGGACGGTCGACTCGGCGCCACTCGAGAACAAGATCCTCCTTGAAGCCGTGCATGAGGGAACGGCGGAAGGCGGCCGGGAGTTTTTCATATGGGGTTGACAGTTTCACCTTGTTCTGGCGCGCAATTTCGGCGAGCAACTCCTTGTGGTAGAGAATTGCCATCTGTCCGCCAAGCCGCCGCCATGGATGTATCGCCTCCTCAAGCGGCAGGGTCTTATCCGGAACGACGAGGTTCTCATCGAAGAAGTAAAGCTGCCCCAGGCCCGAACATGTCGGACACGCTCCGAACGGCGAGTTGAACGAAAAACTGCGCGGCTTGAGTTCCTCGAACGAAATTCCGCATTCGACGCAGGCGTTCAGTTCGCTGAAGGTTCTCGGCGCACCATCCATGTCGGGGTTTTCGACAACGAGAATCCCCTTCCCCACCTTGAGCGCAAGTTCCACCGAATCGGTCAGTCGCGTGCGTTCGCAAGGCAAAACGAGACGGTCGACCACAACCTCGATATCGTGAGCCTTCTTCTTGTCGAGTTCGGGCAATTCGTCGATTGAACAAACCTCGCCATCAATCCGCACGCGCACGAAACCCTTGCGACGCAACTCTTCAAACACCGACTCGTGACGTCCCTTCCGGCCTCTGATCACCGGCGCGTAGATAATCATTTTGCCGCTGGTTGACGAGAGCAGGGCGTCGACAATCTGTTCGGCCGACTGCTTGGCAACCGGTTTACCGCACTGCGGACAGTGCGCGACGGCGCACGATCCGTAGAGAATGCGCAGATAATCATGAATCTCAGTTACCGTGGCGACAATCGAGCGCGGGTTGCCGCTCGTCGTGCGCTGTTCGATCGAAATCGCCGGCGAGAGACCTTCTATTTTTTCGACATCCGGCTTTTCGAGCCGGTCCAGAAACTGCCGCGCGTAAGCCGAGAGCGACTCCACATACCGGCGCTGGCCTTCGGCATAAAGTGTATCGAACGCGAGCGACGATTTGCCCGACCCCGAAAGCCCGGTCACCACCGTAAGAGAATTGCGCGGTATGGTTACAT
>CALYTX010000035.1 GCA_945487985.1 uncultured Verrucomicrobiota bacterium
TCATGTCGAAGTCAAGCGGACGCTTTTTCCGGCTGAAGCGGAAACGGAGCCCGGCTACATAGCAGTGGCCGATACCGGGTATCTGGCCATGTCCGGCATTATGTATGGCGAGGCCCATTTTGTGACAGGATTGTCGACATTCGTCTCGGCACTTGAAACCAAGCCCGCTGGCGGTGCGGTTGCGATTCCAAAAACCGGTGATTCGTTCGTGCAATTTTCCGAAGCCGGCCGCGAACTGGCCGCAAACTTCGATTTCCATCTTCTTTCGAAGGGCGGATACTGCACGAACAGCGGCGAATGGCACGAAGGCTCCAGACTTCAGTCGCCAGCCGTTTGGAGGGAAGGAAAGAAAATCGTGAATTTGGGCGTATATGCAGAAACGCCCGAGCAGTCGTTGCCACTTAAAATGGGCTATGTGATGTATATTCGCTAATCGTCAACTGGTCAAGTGAAGGATAGAATGTTCAGATGAAGAAAAAATCCGTGATGTCGTGTTTTGCCGGTCTTGTCGCCGCCTATTTGGCGTTGCCGTTGTCCGCGGGACCTGTTGATTTGTCCGATTGTTTCGAGCCGACGGTCGTCGGCGTGCCGCCGATGTACGCGGGGCGGACTCTCTGCCGGACGGCGGACGGGGCGATTAGGCATTACGGGCAGCAGGTGCGCAAGGGAAAGGTTGCGCGCGTCTACATTGAATCGCGAGACGAAGGGCTGTCTTGGAAGACATATCTCGCCGATCCGAAAGACTGCGGCGCGATGCAGAAATGTCCCTGGGCAGATTACTGGCTGGAGTTCAGCAATCTCGAGGAGGATCCTATCGTCGTGCTGCGTTCGAAGACCGGGCCAGGTGATAAGAATGCCGAACGAGTGGTGCTGTCGCAGCGCCGCTACGCCTGTACGCGCTTAATTGCGCTACCTTCGCGCAAGCGCTGGCTTGCGACATTCGTCGAGCTCAGCTGCAAAGTTGACGGCGGGTACGGCGCGGCGTACGCCTATTCAGACGATGATGGCAAGACTTGGACATTTAAAGACATGCCGCCGGTGAAGGGCGTTCGCAAGCGCAATCCCGGCAGCGCGCGCGACCACTGGTTCTGCAGCGGATGCGAGCCGAGCGTTCTCGAGATGAAGGACGGTTCCGTGTTGATGTGTGTGCGTACGAGCGGTCCGCACGCATCGTTCTTCCGGTCGAAGGACGGCGGGGCGACCTGGAGCGAGCCTTGGCAGGACAAGCGTTTCTGGCAGGCGAATACGAGGCCGGAGTTCCTTCGGCTCAAGGATGGGCGCATCCTTTTCGTCTGGAACAATACTCAGCTGCTGCCGGAGCTTGACCCCAAGTTGACGCCGCAGGGCGAGCGCGGCGTGGCGGGATTCACGAATCGCGACGCCCTGCATGCGGCAATCTCGGATGACGACGGTAAGACATGGAAAGGGTTCCGCGAGATTGCGCTCAGCGAATGGCGCAATGCCACTGACTGGCGCGAACTCGGCAACGATGCAGCGCAGGAGAAAGACAAGTCCGTCCACCAGACGCAGACGCTGGAACTTGCGGACGGCAAGGTGCTTATTGCGTACGGTCAAAACGTTTCGACGCGGCGGCTTGCAATCTTTGATCCGGACTGGCTGCTCGAGACGAAGCGCCACGACAACTTCCAAAAGGGCCTTGCGAACATTTCCCATCAGCTTTACGTGCGATCGGCCTCGGGATATTGGCGCGGCTGGGCGGGGCACTGCGCATGGAATCGCATGCCCGGCGTGGCCATGGTACTGAACCCGGACGTCCCGAAGTCCAACCGCGGCGATGTGCTGCAGCTCGGCCGTTTGAAGGACTCGCGACTCTACAGCGACCTTGCGGGCGCAGTGTGGAATTTTCCGATGTCCCGCAAAGGAAAGGTGCTCGTGAATGCGCGCATTCTCGGCGAGGGCTTCCGCTTCACGGTGACGGATCACTGGATCAATCCGTGCGATCCGGTGAATCCCGGTCAGCAGCCGATTTCCTTTGCGGTGACGAAAAAGGAGCTTCCCAGTCCAACGCCGGTGAAGCCGTTGTGCGACTGGGGCGATGTCGTCGTCTCGTGGGATTGTGATGCCGGCACGTACAAGGCGGAAGCGGCCGGCAGGCAGATCTGCGCCGGCAATCTTGCATGGGTGCCCGCTGCCGGTTTCTCGTATCTGCATCTGCAAACTCTCGCCGAAGGGAATGATCCGCTCGGCACGCATTTCCGCTGCTTCACCAGCGAGTCTTCCCATTAAGGAGATGAATGATGCTGAAAGACTTTCTCAAGGCCAATGCTTTTGGATTCGCGATTCTGGCGTGCGCGCCGTGCGCGTTTGCCGGTTTCAACGTCGAGATTGATCTGAACGCGCAACCGTTGAAGGATGTCCGCGCTTCCACCTGCGGGCCGATCATCGGGTACGCGGGATCCCTGCTGACAATAGCTGACAGCGTCGGCGGCGACGCATATTGGGCGGTTTCGAATCGAGTGGAGATGTCGAGGGCTTTTCGCGAGTCGGGTGCCTGGTTGCAGCGTGTTTGGAATGCGAACGCGTGGTTCGCGCGCCGCGGTTCGAATCCGTACGACTCTGCGTCGACGGACAGAGAGGAACTCAAGCGATATCGTTCGTACAGGCAGAGCGATCCCGGGAACGCTTTCGGCTTCTGGAAGGATAATGGCATCAAGGTCCTCTTCACGCTCGAGGCTTGGGGCGGAGAGCGTTCAAAGCAGGAGATTGTCGAGTTTGTCGATTTCATAGTTTCCAACAAATACGAGAGCGTCGTCGCCGGTTTTGAACTTGGAAACGAATCCTTTTATGCCAAGGCCGAGGCGATAGACCGGCTTTGCAAGACATGGAACGAGGTCATCCCCGAGATCGTGAAGCGCATGCCGAACGTCCGTCTCGGCATCCCAGTTTGCGAGCTCTTCGAGAACAATCCCGACCTCACCCAGGTCCGGGACCGTATGCTTGCGGCCGGCGAGATCAACCGCGAGACGTATTTCGCAGCTAATGTTTTCAACCAGACTTCTGCGCGCATGATAGTCAATCTCAAGCCAAGTCTCGACAAGATCTCCCATGTCATCTACCATGCCTACGGCGCCGAGTCGCCCTACAGCTGCTCGTATTACGGTTTTCAGAGGTTTCGCAACTTCGCCGAGGCGTTCCCGGAAATCAAAGGCAAGAAGCTCTGGCTTTCCGAAGTCCGTCCGCGTTCCGACGAGGACAACCGTTGTCAGCGAATCTTTCGCGAGACTCTTATCATGGCGCACTATGCGCTTATGGCGATTTGTCAGCCGGAAGTGGACGGATTCAACCACCACCAGCTATTCCAGCTGTCGGGCGGACTGTATTTGTCTGACGGGAAGCGGTGGCCGATTCTGTGGCGCGATGCAGGCGGCGAGTATCCGGATTTCCGCTCGCCTTGCGACGCGCCGCATCTCGAGGTCGGATCGATGGGCGTGGCCTGGCGCATCTACACCGAGGCGATCAAGACGCACCCGCTCATAATGGCGCACGGCACCTCGAAAGAGATCAACACCGAGAAGGCGTTTTTTACTTCGGCGCAGGTTTGCGACCAGGTATACGCCCGCCGTCGCGCAATCAAGGAGAAGCGCACTGATTTTCTCGGGCGGCCAGACATTCCGAAGGTCGAAGGCGAGGTCGAATGGACGGCGCTTGCGTCCGCCAACCGCAGCGAGGTTTGTCTTCTTATGGTCAACTCTAAGCCGAATGCTGAAACTCTCACGGTGCGGATTCCCGGTTGCCAGTTCGCCGCTCCGACATACGTGACGCTTTCGTGTCCCGAACAGTTTGTCGACTGCCGCGACGTTCCCGGCGACGGCAAGCCGTGGAGGCAGGTTTCATGGGAAGACACCCAAAGCGGTTTCGACGTTGTCCAGATGGAAAAGTATGAAGGGATGAGCCCGGTATGCGACGAGATGACCGTGACAATCGAACCGAACACGGTTCAGTCCGTCACCGTCGTTACGCGCGCTGTTCCGAAGCGGAGATAGAACGGAAAGTTAAGGAGAATCGTCTGTGAGTCACTCAAAGACATTTCGCGACAGCGCCTTTTTTTGCGCATCATTGTTCGTCGCGGCTGCAGCGTTTGGCGATTGGACGACCGACATTCGCAAGCATGAGCATGTATCTGCGGACGGACAGTCATACGCCTGGGATGCCTCCTTTAAGCGGCAAGTGCGTTTGACCGGCACGGTGCGGATCGGAGCGGACGGTCCGACAGTCGAAAAGCCTGCAGGCGGCACGGATTGGCGTCATGTCTTCCGGAACGCTTCCGGAATTGATGCTCTCGTGTTCGGATCGGAGACGGCCAATTGCTTCAAGTCGGATTGCTATCTCCAAAGCCTCTACGCCGGTTTCCCGGGATGTGGCGGCATCACTTCGATTGTCTGCCGGGTTTCCGAGCCGATTGCCTGGAACATGAAAGAGCGTTGGTCGGAAGGACTGCCGTGCGCGCTTTTTCAGCATTGCAAGAAGCTCAAGCGCGTCGAGCTTGCGGGATTCCTGACGCGCGCGGACGGGCTTCCGTCATTGCCGTCTGGACAGTGCATAGTCCTGGTTCCGGCGAATCATCCCAATTGGACCGCATTCGTCGTCACGCCCGGCAATTTGAGGCCCTGGACGCAGATAGACGAAAGTGAGCGCTCTAAATACTGGCAATCGCGTCCCGCAGGCGCGCAGGATGCAGAAGCGCAGCCTTACGGTTTGACGCTCAAAGGCAACTCGATCGGCATGCCAGAAGGTTACTGGCTCGTTCCGCGGCTGCGCTATGCACTTTCCGCCGAGGGACTGCCCCGCGGCGGCTGGTCGCTTTATGCGCTCTCGCCTTCGCCGGACAGGGAAGGGTCCTATGCGGCAGGGACGGAGGTTGCGGCGGTGCTGAAAGGACCATCCGGCGCGGAGAAGGCGCTTCGTGTGCAGATGACGTGCGACCGCTCGCTTGCCGCGGAATTCGATGCAATTCTCGCGCGCGATGCCGAACTCGCCGAAAAGGGCAGATTCGAGATCGTTGTCGATCCGAAGGCGCAGCCGATCAAAGATGTCTCCAAATCGCCATGCTTTCCGGATCTCGGGCTTGCCGGGGATAATGTGGCGCCTGGAATCTTCAATGACGAATTTCTCTCGTTCGTCAAGTTCCCCGATAAAACGGCGCGTGCATACCGCGAATCCGGCGTGTGGCTGGTGCGTCCATGCAGCGAGTTGAAGACGTTCCAGGGAATCGCGAAAAATTCCGGCAAGGACTGGGTGATCGACGAGAAGGGGCATTGTCAATGGCTGCATCCGAAGTTCCGCTATTCGTTTTATCGTGAGCATGGCATCAAAATGATCGTCTGCCTCAATATCTGGGACGACAAGCCGGAGAACGTTTCGAATCTGGTCGCCTATCTTGACTGGGTTCGCGATGAAGGATATTCAGGTCAGATCGGCGCCTTTGAAATGTGCAACGAGCCGTTCTATGGAAAGGATCCGGAACACTTTGCGAGCTACTGGCGCAATCTTCTGCCGCTGGTGAAGGAGCGCTTTCCGGAGGTTCCCATCGGAATGCCTCTTGCCGAGTATTGCGAAGGCGACCCGGACATTGCGGCAGTCAAGGCGAGGCTTCTCGGCAAGAGCGATATCGGCGGCGATTACTTCACGGCCAACAATCTCAACAAGTGGAGCGCCCGCGCCGCAGTTGCGCTCGGAGACGACTGGAAATACATCACCCATGTCGTCTACCATGTATACGGCGCTGCCGGCTCCTATGGCTGCAGCATAACCGGTTTCAATCGCTTCCGGAATTTTCCGAAACTCTTTCCGCAAGTCAATGGCAAGCGCTGGCTCATTACGGAGTGGCGTCCGTGGTCCGACGGATCCGAACAGCTGATGCGCAGCTTCCGCGAGGCGATCTGGAGCGGATTCTACATCCAGACGGCGTTCTGGCAGCCTGAACTGGACGGCTTTACCCTGCATGAGCTTAACTCTCTCGGCGGAGTTCTCTACTATTCGGCGAACGGCAAGTACAACCAGTACTACGACTCGTGGGAGAACGGACGCGATTTGCGCGCAATCGGTCCGACTGCGAAGTCGAAGGGGTCGACCGGCGATCTCAGGTACGAGTCGAGCGGAATGGGCGAGGTCTTCCGTCTCTACAACCAGGCGATTATCACCCATCCACGAATTCTCTGCCACGGATCATACAAGCATGGCTTTGGTGGCGGCAATTATGCTTCGGCCGATTATGACAGCGACAAATACAAGGACAAGGCCGATTGCGTCTGGACGGCGCTCGTCAGCCGTTCTGATTCTTCGATGTGCCTTCTTTTCACGAACGGAACAGACGAAGAGTTGACGATTCCGGTACGGTGCCGGGGTTTTCGCACGCTTTCGAAGACGCATCGGTTTGTGACGATGCCCGACGAGCGGTATCTCAATATGCGCGACGTTCTGGGCGAAGAGAAGATGTGGAAGGCGGTCAGCTACGAGATCGGACCTGGTGGCAATACTGAAAAGCCGCAGGCCGTCATCGTTCCTCCAAGGAGCGTGGGTACGGTCATGATCGGACTAAAGGCGAATCCGTAGGCGCAAGGCGAAAAGAAAACGGCGAGCGCCACGATTGACGGCGCGTGGAATTTGCGGAATATCGGACGGAGAGAAAAGATGAAAATGAACAGACGGGAATTCATCGGCGGGGTTGCTGCGATGTGCGCGACGGGATGCATCAGTCCTAACCAAACCGCCAAGGCGGCAGTCCAGGCTGCTGCGCTGTCGGCTGCCAAGAAGTGGTTTAAGCAAGCCCAGTTTGGCATGATGGCGCACTGGGGGCTATACACTCTGCTCGGCGGCGAGTGGCGGGGCAAGAACGGCGTTCACCCGTACGGCGAATGGATTATGCACGGCAACAAGATTCCCGATCGCGAATACGGTGCGCTTGCGAAGGCTTTCAACCCGGTTCTGTTCGATCCGATGGACTGGATGATGCGTGCGCGCGACGCGGGGATGAAGTATTTCGTCATCACTTCGAAACATCATGACGGTTTTGCGATGTACCGTTCGCGCGTTTCGAAGTACAACATTGTCGATGCCACGCCGTTCGGACGCGATCCGCTCGAGGAGATTGCCGAGGCGTGCCGCGCGACAGGCGTGAAACTCGGGCTGTACTATTCGCAGGATCTTGACTGGCATGAGCCCAACGGTGGCGGCAGGTTTGTCGACTATGGAGGCTACGGTCCGGAGGATCCGCGCAAGTGGGGCAATGATTGGGATTGGCCTTCGCTGACGCCGGATACCTATGATTTTCAACGTTATCTAGACGAGAAGTCGCTGCCGCAGGTCGAGGAGATTCTCACGCAGTATGGGGATCTGTGCCTTGTCTGGTTCGACGTCCCGATGACGCTTAAGCGCGACCAATCCGAGCGCTTTGTCCGCCTCGTGCGAAAGCATCAGCCCGGGTGCCTCGTTTCAGGACGCATCGGAAACGATCTCGGCGACTATGAAACTCCCGGAGACAACATGATTGCAGACAAGACCGAGGAAGGCAGGCTCTACGAGACGGTCGGTACAATGAATGACAGCTGGGGATATCGTCCAACCGATACTCACTACAAGACAGTCGCCGAGATATCGGCAATCAAGGCGAAGTGCGCTTCGATCGGGTCTAACTATATGCTGAATGTCGGTCCTGACGCGCTCGGCCGTTTTCCCGTCGCGGCCATCCAAACGCTCGAAGGGCTTGCGAAATCCTGAGTTTTCCGGCGGCCACTTTTAACGCCGTGCCGGGCGGACGGATTTGTGGTATAATAAAGCCATGAAACTGCGGGGCAGGAAAGGGCAGACGCTGGTCGAGTATGTGCTCGTCTTCGGCGCGTTGCTGGCGGTTGTCGGCTCGTTGACCTATTTGTTGGGGGCAACGCGGCGGGCGGTGGTGCGCACGGAAAGCCTCGTGGGTTCGGATTATCCTTAAAGGAGAAAGGACCAGCCGAGATGAAAAAAATGAGAAAAGGCCAGACGATGGTTTAGTATATTCTCATCGTCAGTCTGATTGCCATCGCGCTTATCGCAGTCGTGAAAGTGTTTTCCGGCAAGATCAGCGATAAGTTCGAGGAAGCCGGCGACAAGATCGAAGAAGCCGGCAACTGAGCCGCGAATCCGGAGCGTTCCTTCGAATGCGCTGCGGTCAGGCGATCGTCGAGACGGTGATCGCCATTCTGCTGATAATGGCGATCTTCTCCGGAGCTTACGGAATCTCCCGCAAGCTCGAGGCGCTTACGCTTCTTGATCACGCTGCCGCGCGCGCAGCCCGGGCGAAAGCCGTCGGGTTTAATGATTTCATGTGCGAGAAATCGGCCAGAGTGGCGATGATTCCGGTCGCCGGACATCGCCTGTGGCCCGAGGAGGGTGGTTTTTCCGAGGTCTCGCGCGTGCCGATTTATCTTTCGTCGGAAGATGAAGCGCTCGCGCGCGGCGTTTTGGAGTATGAATACTGGCCGCATACCGCAATTGATATTCGCTCTGGCGCGGGCGTTTCTTCTGCGGTGGACGTAGAGGTGGAACTGTCGGCTGAGGACATCGAGGCTTCCGAGCGAGCCGCGTGCGAAGCGCACTACCCGTTTTACATGAATGATGGAGGTTTCTGATGGAGTCCCGCCGCGGACAGATCGCCATTGTGCTCGCATTCGTGCTGACGGTCATAGTGTTGCTGACGCTGCTGAATGTCGACACCTTCATCGCGGTGCGGACCAAAAACCACCTGCAGAACGGCGGCGACGCTACGGCCATCGCGGCCGCTCGCCGGCAAGGCTCGCTTATCAACGAAATCGGCCGACTCAATATTGAGCATCTTCAAGCGGCGATTGCCAACGACGCGAAGCTGTGCGATAACATCGTGCTTTCCCAGCGCCGGTTGGCTCTGCTCGGTCCGGTGCAGGCACTAGTGCTTGCCGATAAGGCCGCGAGGAAAAATGGCATGGCCGTTCGCGATGAGTTCGCGCAGATTTTGCGTGAACATGTCAAGGATATCCGGACTGTCTACGCCGGCGGCGGGCAAGACGGCGATCCCTATCCCGAGTCGTACCCCGGCGCCTGGACCGATTACGCCAGCGCAATCGAGAACGCAATCGCCGGCGGTTTGGCAACCGGTCCCGACAATATGGAATTCTATGATGCGGAGGGAGGACATTTGCTGCTGAACCGCCAGTTCTACAATGCCATCTCCGGCAGGAACTGGTGTTGGTTCCATTTTCACTGCGAAAACGTTCTGAGCGACTACCGGAATTTCCAC
>CALYTX010000036.1 GCA_945487985.1 uncultured Verrucomicrobiota bacterium
ATTACCTTTGCAATATCCACGGTATTTATCTCGTTGACGAAGCCAATGTCGAATCGCATGGTTACAGATACGGGGTCGATTCGCTGTCCCACCAGCCCAGCTGGCGCAAGGCTACCGTCGCGCGCAACCTGGCTATGGTCGAGCGCAACAAGAACCATCCCTGCGTTGTAATCTGGAGTTATGGCAACGAGGCGGGCCCAGGCGAGAACTTTGCCGCCTGTCGCGACGCGATCAAGGCACGCGATACTACGCGACCGACGCACTACGAGCGCGACTGGTCGGTCGCCGACATGGAAGGGTGTCAGTATCCAGGAGTTGCCTGGTGTTGGTCCAAGGCGGCCGACAGCAAGGCTGGCAAGCCGTTCTACATTTCCGAGTACGCTCACAATATGGCCAACGCGATGGGCAATCTGAAGGATTATCAGGATGCTATCGAGTCGTCGGATGTAATACTCGGGGCGACCATCTGGGATTGGGTCGATCAGGGACTCTGGAAAGTGAAGCCCGACGGCACGCGGATTCTCGCCTACGGCGGTGATTTCGGCGACGAACCCAACGATGGGCTGTTCGTCATGAATGGGTGCGTGCTTTCCGACCGTACGCCAGAGCCGGGCTACTGGGAAATCAAGCATGTCTACCAGAATTGGTCGGTCAAGGCCACCAATCATTTTCAGCGTCTTGTCGTGAAAAACAAGAACTACTTCGTCGATTCTTCGGGTGTCGGACTGCGGTGGGTCGTACTCCGAGATGGCGCGAAGTTCGCCGCTGGCGAGTTTGAACTGCGCTCGCTCAAACCACAGCAGGAAGCCTTCTACGACATGCCTGCGGCCGTGCTCGCAGCCGGCAAGGGCGACAGCTCGGTGTCGGTGCGGTTCAGTTTCTGCAAAGATGGCGCCGAGATCGCCAGTGACCAAGTCGATGTGCGCGCCGGTCGCGAGTCGCGTCCCCTCGGCGGTTCTGACGCGCGCTTCGGCGCGGCGTCCAAGGTCGCCTATGCCGAGGATGGCAAGACGATGACCTTTGCCGCCAAGGACCTTGAAATCGTCTTTAGCAAAGGGACGGCTTTGCCCATTTCGGTCAAGAAGCGCGGATTGTTCTCGAAAGCGGAACTGCTAAAATCGCCGTTCCGGATAGAGGCCTTTCGCGCACCTTCGTCCAATGAGACGGGTCCTGCGCGCGCCTGGTGCAACCATGGTTTCGATTCGCTGCGCGGCAATGTTCGAGAAGTCTCAGCGGTCAGCGAAACCTGCGGTGCGCTTTATTTTACTACTCTTTCCGAATGGCGGGGCGAGACAAAGCTGCTCAAACCCGTGGTGTTCCATGTGGCTGCGCGCTGGACGGTTTATGGCAACGGCACGGTCGCTTGCGTTTCGAAGATCCGTCCGCTCGGACCGAAGTGCGATCTGCCGCGGATTGGCTATGCCTTCGAGCTTGCTGAACTCGATCCGCAGGTGGAATGGTTTGGCCGCGGACCTTTCGAGAACTATCCCGACCGCAAATCTGGCGCCTTCGCTGGGCATTACCGTTTGCGGGCGAGCGAGTTTTTCTTTCCCTATGCGCACAATGAAGATTGCGGCAACCGCGAGGATACGGTGGCTTTTTGCGCAGGCGGGCTTTTCGTGCGCACGCTCGGCGCACCGTTTGCGTTTTCGGTCAATCCGTATTCGCCCGCCCAGTTGCTTGCTTGCAGCCATCCGGCGGAGTTGCCGCCAAGCGACCGTACCTATGTCGGCGTTTACGCGGCCACACGCGGGCTTGGAGGCGCCAGTTGCGGGCCCGGTCCCATGGAGCGTGACATTATCCGCACCGATCGCGATTATGATTTGTCCTTTACGCTGGCGTTCTCGGGAAGGCTTACGGCTCAGGTGCCGGATTCGACCGCGCTGCCAGCGCTGCCTGAGCGTGCGCTCGCTGGGGGTGAGAGGGTTGTCGCCTGCTCGAGCCGCGAGCCAGGGGAAGGCGAGGCCGAGCATCTTGTGGACGGGGACTTGTCGACCATCTGGCATACGCAATACGGTACGACAATGGGCAATTTCCCTCATTCGGTATCAGTCGAACTTGAGCGGGAAACACTCTTGAAAGGGCTTGTTTTTTACGGCCGCCAGCACGGCGAGAACGGGCGGGTAAAGGATTTCCGGGTCGAGACGTCGATTGACGGCGAGAAGTGGCATCTACAGGCTGAAGGCTCGCTCACGAACGGTCCCCATGCCCAGGCGGTGGAATTCAAAACTCCTGTCCGAGCGCGCTATTACCGCTTTACCGCGCTCAACAACCATCATGGCAACGATTTCGCCTCGATGGCAGAAATCGAGCCTATCAAGTGATTAAACAATGAACCAATCAGATACATCGCGGCATTTTCTCCGCCAGTGGATCGAAAAAGATGTCCTCGCCGGCAAGACGGGCGGCAAGGTGGTTACCCGTTTCCCGCCTGAACCCAATGGCTACATTCACATCGGTCACGCGAAGGCCGTGTTTGTAGACTTCGGCATGGCCGAGCTCTTCGGCGGCGAGTGCCACTTGCGGTTGGACGATACCAATCCGGCCAAGGAGTCCGATGAATACGCCGAGAACATCAAGAAAGATATCGCCTGGTTAGGCTACCGCTGGTCGGGAGAGGGTGATGCGGGAGAGAGTGGCTTTTACAATGCGTCGAACATGTTCGACAAGATGTATGAAATCGCCGAGAATCTCATCAAGGCGGGTAAAGCTTATTGCTGCAATCTCACACAAGAGCAGTGGAAGGAATATCGCGGCGTTCCCGAACGTCCCGGGAAGCCTTCGCCCGGGCGCGAGACGAGCGTCGAACGCAATCTTGAGATTTTCCGGGATATGAAGGCCGGTAAATACGCCGACGGGGAATGGTGTCTGCGAGCCAAGATCGATATGGCTTCGCCCAACATCCATTTCCGCGATCCCGTCCTTTACCGTATTCGCCACGTCTCGCACTATCATCTTGGCGATAAGTGGTGCATTTATCCAATGTACGACTTCGCCCATCCGATCGAGGATGCGCTTGAAGGGGTCACCCATTCAATGTGCACGCTCGAGTTCGAGGTGCACCGTCCGCTCTACGATTGGGTCGTCGACCGGCTTGACGAGATGGGTATGCTGCGCGTGCGCGGCGGTGTGAAAATCCGTCCCGAACAGCGCGAATTCGCGCGGCTGAACATTACCTACACGGTAATGTCGAAGCGTCTTTTGCTTCAGTTGGTAAGCGAAGGCCATGTCGCGGGATGGGACGACCCGCGCATGCCGACCGTGTGCGGCATGCGCCGGCGCGGCTACACGCCGGGCGCGATTCGCGAGTTTTGCGAACGGGTTGGCATTTCTAAGATGGAGTCGGAGTCGGATCCGGCGCTTCTCGAGTGGTGTGTGCGCGAGGAACTAAACGCTACCGCGCCGCGGCGGATGGCGGTTCTCGATCCGGTGAAGGTTGTAATCGACAATTTCGAAGGCGTGCGCGAAGTGCAATTGCCTAATAACCCGCTCGATCCGGATGGGGGGATGCGGAAAATTCCCTTTGGGCGCGAGATTTGGATTGATCGCGCCGATTTTATGGAAGAAGCCGACAAAAAATTCTTCCGTATGACGGTTGGCGGCGAGGTCCGCCTGCGCGGAGCCTGCATCTTTAAGTGCACCGGCTGCCTCAAGGATGAAACCGGACGCGTGGTCGAGATTCATGGCGTCTGGGATGAGAACTCGTGGGGTGGGAGCGCGCCAGATGGGCGCAAGGTGAAAGGGACTATTCATTGGGTTGATGTCGCTACCGGGGTCAAGGCTCAGTTCCGGCTGTATGAGCGGCTTTTTACCGAGAAAGATCCGCTCAAGGACGGTCCGGCCGAATTCCTCAAATATCTCAACCCAGATTCGCTCAAGACAGTCTCGGGCTATGTCGAGCCGCTGCTCGCCGCCGCCCGGCCTTCGGAGCGCTTCCAGTTTGAACGCACGGGCTATTTCGTCGCCGATGAATATGATATGAAGGGTGATTGCCTGGTGTTCAACCGCACAGTCACACTAAAAGATTCCTACAAGCCAGCGTGAGAAGAGTTGTTGTAACAGGAATGGGGGCGGTGAGCGCGCTCGGCAACACGTCCGACGCGATTCTCCGGCGGCTTTACAAGTTCGAGAATGCAGTTGCGGCGATCGAGGAGCTCAAAGAGTTCAAGGGGTTGAATACCCACCTTGGAGCCAAGCTCGTCTTTGCGCATCCGGCGCATTGGACGCGCAAAACGACGCGGACGATGGGAACGGTCGCACAATATGCGCTGTGCGCGAGCGAAACTGCAGTTGCGGACGCCGCGCTTAATCCTGCCGATTTGGAATCTGGGCGTTGCGGCGTGGCCTATGGTAGCTGTTCCGGCTCGATTGATGCCCATTTGGATTTGTTTTCGATGTTCTTCGATCATGAGCTGAAAAATGTAACCTCAAGTACCTATATAAAGCTCATGCCGCAGACTTGTGCTTGCAACCTGTCTATCCATTTTAAGACGCGCGGACGGCTTGTTCCTACTGACACGGCTTGCACTTCGGGATCGCTTGCTGTAGGCCAGGCGTACGAACTGGTCAAATACGGTTTGCAGGACCTCGTCATTGCCGGTGGCGCCGAGGAGTTTTCGCCTAGTCAATTGGCGATTTTCGATACGCTCTACGCGACTTCGCTGAAGAACGACAGGCCAAAGCTCACGCCGCGCCCTTACGATGCTGACCGTGACGGCCTGGTAATCGGAGAAGGGGCGGCCACATTAATTGTGGAGGATTACGAACATGCCAAAGCGCGCGGCGCGAAAATCTATGCTGAAATCGTCGGTTTCTGCGAGAATACCGATGGAGTGCACGCCACTAATCCCAACGCCCAGACCATGGCCGAGTGTTTGCGTGGCGCGATAGCCGACGCGAAGATTGACGCGCGGGCGATTGGCTATGTGAGTGGACACGGAACGGCTACTAAAGCCGGCGATATCGCCGAGACTTTCGCCACTCGCGCGGCGCTTGGATTCCCAGCGCCGATTTCATCGCTTAAATCCTATACCGGTCATACACTTGGCGCATGCGGAGCACTGGAGGCGATGGTTAGCATCCTTTGCATGCGCGAGGGTTGGTTCCATCCGACTCTCAACTTGTCTAATCCCGATCCGGAGTGTGCTCAGCTTGATTATATTGTAGGCGAAGGCAGGAAGATAGACGCTGATTACATTATGTCGAACAACTTTGCCTTCGGTGGCGTCAATACCGCGCTCGTATTCAAGCGAATCTGAAGCGCTAATGGTAGGCGGTGCCGGGCACGATCCGACGACATCTTCCGTGTAAAGGAAGCACTCTACCAACTGAGTTAACCGCCCACGATAGCCGCATTAGCGGCATGTTTAACGGTATTATACCAAATCTGCTTCACGAGACGCAACGGCATGATGACTGATAGGCTGATTTTTGGTATAATGTTCCCCAACTTCTTTTAGTTGTCCCTTCGTATAGCGGTAGTACACGGGTTTTTGATACCCAGAGCGGTGGTTCGACTCCACCAGGGACAACCATCCTTTTCCTGTTTTCCGCCAATGCGCTGCAGATTCTTGCGCTATTGATTCGCGGCGATTCCGTGTATGCCGGCGCGAGGATTTCAAACTGCGCGCTTTCGATTTGCCCGATTCATCGGATACAAGAGAGCAAGATTGTAAACTTACGTTTTTTGTAAAGAACTTACAAAGAGTTGGATGAAGATTGGCTGGCGGACGCCAAAACAGGCATGGCACGCTATTTGCTAATGTGCGGTGTCGTCGTAGCAACGACGAGTAACATAAGGAACGAAACGATGAAATTGATTATAGCCTACATTCAGCCGGAGCGACTTAATGCCGTGAAGCAGGCCTTGTACGCCCGCGAGGTTTACAAGATGTCTGTATCCAATGCGTTGGGATGCGGCCAGCAAAAAGGTTACCAACACATGTATCGCGGCGCTATTGAAGAGGTTACGCTGTTGAAGAAGGTTCGTTTGGCGATTGCCGTCAACGACGAATTTGTGCAAAAGACAGTCGAGGGCATCGTCGAAGGCGCGCGGACTGGCGAGATTGGCGACGGCAAAATCTTCGTTTTGCCCATGGATGATTGCATTCGCATTCGCACGGGTGAGCGCGGACCAGAAGCCGTTGGCTGAAATTAGGGCACAATTACCGGGAAAAGTCTTATCAAAGAGGAATCAAAATGAAAAAAGCAATGATAGTAGGGGTCTTGGTCCTGGGGCTGGCGGCGGCCGCTCGGGCTGCTGGCGTCGAGGTTAAATCGGCGCAGCAGGTCCAGGACAATCTTGATGTTGTATGGACGCTCATTGCGGGCATACTCGTCTTTACAATGCAGGCCGGCTTCGCACTCGTGGAAACGGGATTCACGCGGGCGAAGAATGCGGCGAATATTATGATGAAAAACCTGATGGATTTTTCGGCCGGCTCGCTTGGATTCTGGCTCGTTGGCGCAGCACTGATGTTCGGTGCCGATGCTTGCGGGTTGTTCGGCAAGAGCGGCTTTATGATGGATGTATTCCAGGAAGGTCCCGGGTGCTGGAACTGGACGATGATGATTTTCCAGACGATGTTCGCCGCCACGGCCGCAACTATCGTTTCGGGGTGCGTGGCTGAACGCATTGAGTTCAAGAGCTATCTCATCTACTCGGTGCTCGTTTCGGCCATTGTCTATCCAGTCTCTGGCCACTGGGCATGGGGGTCGCTGATGGGCGAAGGGTCTGAAGGGTGGCTTTCGGCGCTTGGCTTCCACGATTTCGCCGGCTCCACGGTAGTCCATTCCGTCGGCGGCTGGATTGGGCTTGCCGGCGCGATTATGCTCGGTCCGCGTATCGGCAAATATCGGCATGACGGCAAGGCCAATCCGATTCCCGGCCACAGCCTTGTTCTAGGCACGTTGGGCGTGTTCCTGCTGTGGATCGGCTGGTTCGGTTTCAACCCTGGCAGCTACACCCAGGGCATCGGTGATGTAAGCCGCGTAGCCATGACCACTAACCTCGCCGCTTGCGCGGCAACGGTCAGCGCGCTGGCTACGGCATGGATGATCATGGGTAAGCCAGATTTGACGATGGCGCTGAACGGTTCGCTTGCAGGTTTGGTGGCGATTACCGCGCCGTGCGATATTGTAACTCCTGGCGCTTCGATAGTAATCGGCCTGATCGCCGGCGTGCTGGTGGTACTGTCGGTGTTCTTCTGGGACAAGGTTCATGTCGACGATCCTGTGGGCGCAGTTTCGGTGCATCTTGTCAACGGCATTTGGGGAACGATCGCGTGCGGGCTCTTCGCGGCGGAGAAGGTTCTGGGCATCGGCGAGGCGAACACGGGCCTGTTCTACGGCGGTGGGTTCCATACCACGTTCGTGCAACTTATCGGCATCGTGGCCGTGGGTGCATGGGCGTTTCTGGCGGGGCTGGCGATCTTCTTCGCCTTGAAGAAAGCGGGTATCCTGCGCGTCAACGCCAAGACCGAGCTTAAGGGTCTGGACGTGACCGAACACGGTCAGGACGCCTACGCCGGCTTCCAGTTCTTCTCGAATACGTAGCCGAGAAACAGCGCCATTGATGCGCCAATGCGGCGTTCGGGCTTGTCGCCCGGACGCCGCTTCGCATTGAATGCGCTTTGGCGCTTTGTTATACTTTGGGGACATTTTGGAAGGAGATGAACAATGGAACTTTTTGATACGCACGCACATTTCGTCCCCTCCGCCGAACAAATCGCGGCGCAACTCGTACGCGCGAAGGCGGCTGGTGTCGGACGGGTGGCCGCCGTTGGCGGCAGCGAGGAACTCAATGCCGGTGCGCGCTGCGCACTTTCTGTCGCACGGCAAGGCGGTGAAGTGGCGGTGACTGTTGCGCTCGGATACGACCGAGACCAGGCCGGCAAGGAATTGCCCGCTATTGACTATAGTGGCGCTGGTGCTGTTGGAGAGATTGGGCTGGACTACTTTTATGAGGGAGTGGCGAGGGATCTGCAAATTGGGCTTTTCTCGCGCCAGTTGGCGACGGCGGGCGAGCTGGATCTGCCAGTGATTGTGCATACGCGGGAAGCCGACGACGATACCCTGGCGGTGCTTCGCGAGCTTCCATCGCGCGGCATAATTCACTGCTTTACCGGCGGAACCAAGTTCTGTGGCCGTCTGCTCGATCTGGGATTTTTCGTCTCGCTTTCCGGCATTGTCACCTTCCGCGCCGCCGAGAATGTCCGTACGCTTGCTCGCTACATACCTCTCGATCGACTGCTGATTGAAACCGATTCGCCGTATTTGGCGCCCGTGCCGATGCGCGGACAAGCTAACGAGCCTGCCTTCCTGCGCCACACGGCGGAATTTCTCGCCGGGCTGCTGCAGATTCCGCTCGATGAGTTCGCCAGGCGCACGACGGACAACGCCGAGTTGGTTTTTAAGAAATAGTCCAATGGACGATTGTTGGTTTTCTTCACTTCACCATAATGGTATAATCGCAGTATGAAAAACAGTATTGTTAAAGCCAATCTTTCTCGTCGTTCTTTCGTGATGTCCGCGCTGGCGGCAGGTTCGTTGCCTTTGGTGAACGGCTGCGCCACGGGCTTTTTGGCCAACCGCAAGATTAACATCGGGGTAATCGGCTATGGTCGCATTGCGCATACGATGGACGTTCCAGGCGTCCAGCAGTTTACCGCGCGCTGCGTCGTCACCGCCGTCGCCGACTACGACCTGGCGCGCGCGCAGTACGGCAAGAAGGTGATTGAAGAGCGCTATGCGAAGCAGGGAATTGCCCAGCAGGTGAAGGTTTACCAGTATTACGAGGAAATGCTGGCCGACAGTTCAATCGATGCGGTTCTTCTCTGCATCCCGGATCATCAACATGCGATCGTCGCGACGAAGTGTCTGCTTGCGGGTAAGCACATCTACCTGCAGAAGCCGTTCGCCCAGACGATTCAGGAAGGTCGTGTGGTCGCGAATATCGCGATGCAGAAGGGCCTCGTCGTCCAGGTCGGCGCGTGGCAGCGTTCGCGTCCGCAGTTCCGCAAGGTCGTCCAGCTCGTCCGCAACGGACG
>CALYTX010000037.1 GCA_945487985.1 uncultured Verrucomicrobiota bacterium
CTCTTCACGCATCCTTCAACTTCCAAGAGCACTCATGGGGACGGCGTACAACCCTTCGCCGAAGCGAAGCGTCTTGTCGCCCGAATATAGAACGATGCCTGTAAACGGCACCTTGGCGAGATTTTCGGCAAACCATTTAAGGTGTTTGAAATCATCCAACGATGCCTGCCCGGCCTTGACTTCCACTCCAAGAATCGCACTGTCCTTGCGCTCGACCATGAAATCGATCTCGCGCTTGCGGTTGTCCCTGTAGTGCGATATCGTGTAGCCACCATCGGCATCTGCTATCGCCGCCAGTTGCTGATAGACCCACGTCTCGACCAGTTTGCCGTTTCTGCTCTCGTCCATGTACAATTCCGACTCGTTCCATCCAAGAATACTGGCCACGAGCGCGGAATCGGTTGCAATCCATTTTTCCCGTTTCCCCACCATTTCATAATCGCTTTTAGTCCAGTTGGGAATGCTGTCGAACACATACAGTGCCTTGAGCGTAGCCATGTAGTTCTGTGCAGTCACTTTGGATATTACCGCCTTCGCCGAAAGTTCCTCCGTAGAGAAGAATTGCGCCGTGTGCGCAAGAAGCCATAGGGCGGTTGCGCGAAGTTCCGGCAACTTGCGAATCTCTGTGACGTCTTGAATGTCTTTCTCAATTAAATCATCAAGATACGCTTCAAACCAGTCCGACCTGTCATCAGGCGAAAAATCCAAGATTTCCGGATACCCGCCTCTGAATGCAGCGTGAATCACATCCCTTCGCGTAAAATTGGTGTAGAACGGGTCGAAGTCGCGATTGAATGCTCTGCGTAGAAATATCGGGGGGTTCCCGTTCAGCTCACCGAGCGCGAGCGTCCGCAGCCTGATTCGCCCAAGGCGTCCGGCGAGCGAATCTTTCACGGCTTTGGCAAATCGCAGATTGGAACTGCCAGTCAGAAGATACTGCCCGGATGACGAATCCCTGTCCACGACCATCTTTATCGCTTCGAGAATGTCAGGCACTTTCTGTATTTCATCGATAACAACAGTCTCGCCTTTTTCGTGGGCAACAAACCCATTGGGGTCGGTATTGGCGATGCTACGAACGAGTTTGTCGTCAAACGTATAACGTCTTGATTTAGGCAAATCGACCATTCCGGCAAGCGTAGACTTGCCTGTCTGTCTAGCGCCAGTCAGATTCACGCCGCGTCTTACTTCCAGCATTGCGCGAAGCTTTGAAGTTTGCCATCTTTCGATCATAAGTGCAATTCCCTGCGTAGGGATAGTATAGCAAAGTTCGGCAAAAACGGAAAGTAGCCAAGTGTAAAAACGATAAATTGGCAGTGGTATAACCAGAAAGTAGATTAACACTCATCCCTCTTTCCTTGTTTCCTTATTTTCCCCAAACATCTCCGCCTTGTCAGGATTGAGGTAAAGTGCAAGCGCGCGAGTTGCGGCGAGGACGGTTTGCTTGTTCGCATAGCGTCGGCCACCGATTATGGGGCGGCTTATTTCATACTATCCACTATCCACTATTTGACCGAACATCCTGCATAAATGCGACCGATTCGATTTGTCGCCGCGCACGAATGGAAAGTCAAAGTGTAGTGAAACTAGGCCAATGGGCGCGGGTCGAAGACAAATCGAATCGGTCGCAATTCTGCGTGCGACGAAGTCGCCTGCGTGAAAACAGCTCTTGGGTTCAACAAGAAAAAACCGCACCCGCTAAAATAGAACGACCCCGCACCGTAGCACGAGGTCGTGCTACATTCCCCCGAACAACCGGATTTTGCGCAAGGGAAAGGCGGCGGTCCGTGCCTAACTCCACTACATTTACCCCACCATTAGGGCTGACCCTCGATGTCCCCAGTGCTACCTTCGCCAAGGGATGGTCTGGATCAGATCGATAACTCGAACCGACTTCCCTCCCGCAAGCGATTCGCGTATATCAGGCAGTACGGCGTCGAGTGATTGGAAGCCGGTGAATTCCTTATTGTCGGAGATCGTGACGATTCCCGACAAGGCAAGCCCTTTTTCTCCGTTCTCCCCAACCTGGACGAAAACCGGGCTGCCGCTTTTATTGACGTGCGACGACCATTTCATCCCGTAAGCCGGTATGCTTGTCTCGTATTTGCGTCCGCACAGGTCCGTCGGAATTTTCGGCCACGGAATGATGCGATCAGAACTGGTCATCTTGGCCCGCTGGCGCGTCACGATGCCCCACGCCATTTTTACCCAAGGCAAGCGCAGAATACAGGGAAAGTAGAACTGCTTCGTCGGCTCGTTCGCAGGGCCGAGAACCTGTGAGAAGAGCGAATAGACAAACGGCCCGGTGTTTTCATCGTTCACAATCTCGCCGAAACGCCGCTCACAGACGAATCCCCCGGATCGGTCTTGCCCGTCTTCCGCGATGTTCACGAACGACAAGGCGTCCGCAGAACCGGCGACCCGGCTGATTTCGCTTTCGTTCAGGATGATCCACGCGAAGTCGTACTTGAGATCCTTTACTGTCAGCCAGCGGGTGGGGTCAATGTTGTTGAGCGCGGCATATCCGAACCCCCAGCCCCGCTTGTTGAGGTAGATGTAGTTATCCTTCTGGCTCACTTCCGCAAACGCCTTTCCCGTTTCCAGCATCCTCGCCGTCACGACGTGACGGCACGTCAGGAGCGCCACGCGCGGCTTCCCCTCGACCCTGCACCCGACAAGGACTCCGTTGCCGATCGTATAGCCGCCCGAGCGCACAAAGCCGTGCGCCTCCTCCAGCCTGTCGCAACCCGGCGCGAGAAGGAGAAAGAGAAGCGCCCCCATCAGGGCGCACTCAAGTTTGTTTCGCCTCATCCACACCACGAAGCGCCAATCGAGAATCTTCTTCATGTTCTTGCTCTCCCTGTCTATCAGGCCGCAGCAGTGCTGCTCTTGTTGAGTTCGGCGACGTAGCGCAGACCCTGCGTCGCGGCGTGAAGAATGCGGTATTTGTCGCGAGCCGTCGGCACCATCAGGGAGTCGGCGATCTTCCGCACCTCGTCATTGCTGACGTCTTCGCCCTTTTCACGCCGCGCCTTTACGATCTGTTCCGTGCGATTCCTGATTTCCTTGTTGATCACGTGGATGACATCGGCGATGCCCAACAGCTCCTTTTCAAGCCCCCTGTAGACATTCCAGTACATGTTCATGCAACAACCACCCAATGACCCATATTATACCAAGTTTCCCCCGCACACCGCACTTATCTCCCCATGCTCATAAAGTCGAATTCCTCCAGCTTGTAACCGGAACACAGCTCGTCCATCGCCTTCTGCACTTCGCGGCGGGAACCATGAATCGAAGGGCCGTGTCCGGCACCTCCGGTGAATAGGCAATAGACGAGAATCGGTTGGTTGCCGATCAGGAGAAACGCAGGCTTGCCGCTATCACCCTTTACCAGATGTCGCATTCACCCAACGCCTTTGTCGCAGCGACCCGGCACGGGCAGACCTCGCCTTGCTGATCGACGAAAAGAGCGCGGCATCCCTTCCACAGCGGGAAGTGTTTTGCAAAGATGATGTGTCGCTTGCTGATGAGCGTCCCCGCTCGGACCGTCCCGCTCTCGTTACTCCACGGGCTCGCGCAACTGAAATTAACGCCTTTGAGCCAGAACTTCTCGTTCGCTGGAAACGGTTTCTCCCACAGGCATCGTGGAAAACCGAGATTCCCTTTACTCGGCGGATAATCGGCAAAACGCGACAGCGAGACCACCGGATCAGATCCGGCGATCCGCTGTGCGATGCTGTTCGTCGCAAAGTCAAAGACCGGCAACGCTCCAGCAAGGATTATCGCGCTTACGCTCATTGAGCGTATTATACCATGTTTGTACTACAGCATCGGAATCGCATTCACCGCGCTTTTCAAAGCGACAATATTCTCGTGGTAATAATGCCGCGTCATCGCCGTTGACTCGTGGCCGACAATCGACTGCACGATGTGTAGCGGAACGCCCGCATTGGCCGCAAACGAGACGAACGTGTGCCTGAGCGAATGGAACGTCGCCTCGGGCGTCTTGTGCTTGCGCCCTTCGATCTGAACCGACGTCTCGATGTGCGCCGCCCGGAAGATGGCGCAGAGCCGGTCGCTGACCCGCGACCGTGTCCGGGTGTACATTTCCGAGATGCGTGGCAGTACAGGCCCAGTAAAGTGCAGAGTGCTTAGTGCTTGGTGCTTGGTGCTTGGTTCATCCTCCCGCACCACAGCACCAGACACCCCATCGAGCAGCGCTTGCCCGAGAGCATTGTGAATCGGAATGGTCACGATCCGCCGATGATGCCGCTTGGTCTTTTCGGGGACAAGCTGGATAACCCCTTGCGCCAAATTGATCTGCGACCAGTCGAGACGGCAGCAATCTCCCAGCCGCAAGCCAGTGTAAATGCCAATCAGAATCAGCAAGTACCACTCGTTGGTGCTTTGTGCTTGGTGCATGGTGCTTGGCATGCCCCCCGCACCAGCCCCTCCCCCCGCACCAGGCACCAAGCACCAGGCACCAGGCACCTTCTTCGCCGCTTCCAACAAGCGGCGAAGTTCATCCATCGTCAGCTCACGCCGCGAATGCGAATCGTCGGGCCTGAGCCGCACCCCTTCCCACGGATCTTCCTCGAGCCGCGCCTTCTGTGCGAGGACGCGGAAGATCTCCCGGAGAATGCAGACGCGGTTGTTGTAGGTTGTGGCGCAGAGGTCGGTTCGGAGACAGACGAGGTACTCGGCGACCATGTCGGACGTCACCCCGGCGAGATCGTCCACATGGAGGTAGAAATGCTCCATCCATTTGGCGAAGTGCATCCACACCTGCCGCTTGCCGTCCATCGTCGCCTTGGCGAGTTCGTTCCGGTTCGGCGACCGGACATACTCGAGCCAGACGTCGGCTAACGGCAGCCGATGCTCCCCCAGCCCCAGCGGAGCGAGGAAGCGTTGCAACACCCTCTCCGCCTGATCCCGATCCTTCGTCCGCGTCGAACGACAGTACCGCTTTCCATTGATGCCGACTCGCATCGTCCACCGACCGCTTTTCTCCCTCTGGAGATTGCCCATTCCTTTTTCTCGTGCCATAATACTCCTTTCTCTTTGATGGTTTGAGAACGGTGAATTATAGCCAATGACAAAACTTCCGCGCTCCCCTTGTGGAACGTAGCGGTTTTCTTTTTGCTCAACGCCCGTTTACTATTTGTTTTCGGAGAAATCCACAAGCGGCAGGAAAGAGCCCTTGTCATCGGTCGGCAAGTAGGCCATCGGCTTGACGGATGAAAGATCCTGCCTGGTGGCATGCCCGTCCACAACGGGGAGTCCCCGAAGCTTTTCGGGATGCCGTGTGAAGAACGCGACATCCGTCGCGAACGCGAGTCGCGCCCGGTCGTCGATGCATTTCAGCACAATCGGCTCGATGCCGAACTCAAGTCCGATCCGCTTGATGTAAGGTCGAAGGTCGAGATGCTTGTTCGAGAAGTGGACGCAAAGGACGCCGTCTTCCTTCAGCAACTTGAAGTAAAGCTCGATGGCTTCCTTGGTCGAGAGATGATACGGAATGCTGTCGCCAGAAAACGCATCGACCACAATCACGTCATACGGTTCGACTCCGTCAGCAAGCTCCTTCTCGAGACCCTTTCTCGCGTCAGCAAGGACGATCTCCTTCTTCGCCGGGCTGTCAGAGATAAAGGAAAAGAGCTTCGAGTCTTGCGCCACCGCCAGCGTTTCAGGCGAGATCTCGTAGGCGTGGTAGTAGTCGCCCGCCCTCGAATAGGAATAAAGGACTCCGACCCCCAGACCAACCAGCTGAACGCGCATCGGTTTGATGTCCTTGAAGTAGCTCGGATGCCCCCAGATCGCAAAGCCGCATCCGTATGGCGAATAATACGCCGTCGGCATCTTCGCCATCTCCTTGCGCATGATCTGCACGCCGTGCATGGTGCTGCCATGATAGAAGTCGTGGATCTTGATGGCCTGTCCGTCGGAGCTGGTCGAGGAAATCTCATTGACATTGATCGTCCCGAAGAACCCCCGGTCGCGGAAGACCGTCTTCCACCGTTTGCCGTCTTCGCCATCGGACAACGCGCCGCCCACGAGTGGCGAGACAATGAAGTAAAGCGCAAACGCGGCAAACGCAACCGCCGCCGGGACGCGGGAATACCGCCTGAAGGTCCAGAACACCAAGCCCAGTGCGCTGATGACGATAAGGATCGGATACTCGGCGACCGTCGATAACACAAGCGGCGCGACAATCGAAGTCAGAACGCCGCCAACCGCACCGCCGATGACATTCAGGAGGTAGTAGCGTCCAAGCAGTTCCTTCTCCGGCCTGAGTTCGTAAAGCCACGAATGCAGGAATGTGCAGACAAAGAACAGCAAGGCCGCTCCGATCGGCAAATGCTGGGCGACATCGTTTCCGCGCATGGAGGCAAAGCCCCAATATGCGACAATGACAGACCCTGCGGCGGGTATAGCCCAATACGCGCTCTTGCCCCGCCCAGAGAATCCGACAATGTAGCTCAAAAGGAAGATGCCGAGCAAAACTGCCCAGAGAAGCGGCAGCGGCAGAATATCGAGCGTCAAATGCGTCGTGACAGAATTCAGAAGCGCACACGAAACGGCAGGAATGAGGAAGTAGAGGATGGTGCCTGGTGCCTGGTGCTTGGTGCTTGGTGCGGAGGTGGTGCTTGGAGCCTGGTGCCTGGCGCTCGGTGCGACAGCGCTGCGGGAGGCGACAAGAAGAATCGCCGCGTAAGCGAGGATGCCGCCGCCAAGCATTGACCACTGGACCGTAAGCCCGATGAACGGCTCGATCAGAAGCGGATAGGTGAAGAGTCCAAGAAGCGAACCAAGGTTTGAAATGGCATACAGACGATAGTCGCCGCCGGAAAGCGTCTGCACAATGGTCGAGTTTGCCGAAAGAAGGATAAAGGCGATTCCGACAAGTGCGAGAACGGACACAAGAACATCAACCGGCCCGATTCCTGTTAATGAAGAAACGGCTTTAATAACGTTCCCCGAAACAAATGATAGCGCACAGCACCAAGCACCGACCAGCGCCAGCAATCCGATATGCAATCCCAACCCCTTACTCCGCACTTCGCACTTCGCGCTCCGCACTTCTCCATAAAAATAACCGCCGACCATCAGCAACTGAAATGCGCCGAGACAGGTGACCCACACCATCGGCGTACCGCCGAAGACGGGGAGCAACGCCCGACCGATCATCGGTTCAAGGGCGAAGGAGATGAACGACCCAAGGAAAATCGCCACAATAAGAAGTTTCTTTTGCATAACGCAAATTATACCATTTTCACTTGCCTTGCCGATGCAAGAACTAGGCTAATTCACAGTTAACCACACCCTGCGCCCGTTCACAATTCCATATTCCGCGCTCTACTGCCCTTCTCTTCACCATCGCGGCATCCTTCTTACTCCCCGCACCAAGCACAAAGCACCTCGCACCCCGCACAAACCGTTGTGGGGTATCAGGAGCTGGCGACCGAGGCAAGCGGTAACGTGATGATTGCCCCGACCTTCCTTAAGGTCAGCGAGAGCAACACCGTCACGCTCGCCGATCTCAAGGTAACCGGCTACAATGCCCCGTGGTGGGACACCTCTGGCAAGCGCCCGGTGAACAAGGACGGCTGCGTTGGCGCTAAATTTTCAATTCAGTTTTTGACGACCCAAGGGCTCGCCGAGAAAGCCTACTATTGGCTGGATTACATGACGGGTGCAGAGACGAGGGTTGGCCCGGGCTGGTTCGCCAATACTGATGGAACACCGATTGAAGGCGGCGAAGGTTCGGTCGAGCTTGATGCGGGCAAATCGCTCTGGATTAGCGGTTCTGGGCTTTCGCTTCAGCCGACTGGTGCGGTCAATCCCTTTGATATTGAATTCAAGACCGCCGACTCTGGCAATGTCGCTGTTGGTAATTGCACACCTGTTGATTTGAAGTTGTCCGATTTGACTGTCACGGGTTATAAGGCCCCGTGGTGGGACACCTCTGGCAAGCGTCCGGTGAACAAGGACGGCTGCGTGGGTGCGAAATTCTCAATTCAGTTCTTGACTACTCAGGGACTCGCTGAGAAAGCATACTACTGGCTTGACTACATGACGGGAGCCGAAACGAAGGTCGGCCCGGGCTGGTTCGCCAATACTGATGGTACGCCGATTGAGGAAGGTGCGGACAAGGTCGAGATTAAGGCAGGCAAGGGTCTTTGGGTTTCCGGTTCTGGGCTTTCACTTATTGTTCCCGCGCCAGAGCTCTAATATCAATTTACAAGGTTGGCGGCAAAGGGTCGCCCGCCCAAGTAAAAAAACAAAACGAAAGAAACAAACAAAATGAAGAAACTCATGATTGCGGCAGCGATTGTCTGCGCGGCTGCATTTGCTCAGGCGGCAAACTACAAGTGGTCCAACGCCGAAGGGTTCATCTACGGTGAAGCCGGTAATTACGATTATCCGACAATTGCGCAGGGTACTGTTGCGTACTTCGCTTTCGTTGATGCCTATTCGCAGGCTGACCTCGTCAGCGACTTCGCGAATGGAACAGTCGACTTCAGCAAGTTTGCTACTGGTGCGAACAACACTGCAACGGCCGACGGTAACTTCGCCACGTCATCTGCTGAATTCTCGGCGGGCTACACCGGTAACAAGCAGGCTTACTTCGCGCTTATTGAGGAGGCGACGGGCAACCTGTTTATTTCGTCCGAAGCGACTGCCGAGTATACGGCGGTTGGTTTCAAAGATGTCATCTTCGGAAGTCAGGAAGGCACTTCCGACTGGGAGATGTTCCTCGGCAATGCGAAGGATGGCTATACTCAGGCTGGCTGGTATCAGGCCGCGGCCGTCCCGGAGCCGACGAGCGGACTCTTGCTCCTCCTCGGTGTTGCGGGCCTCGCGCTCAAGCGCCGTCGCGCCTAATTTGACAGTCGAAAGACCGCTGGCAAGCTAAAGGTTTGCCGCGTAAAACAAACAGCCGCGCTCATATGGGCGCGGCTGTTTGTTAATCAAAATTCGCCGTTGAAATCCGAACGGAAGATTTGCTACAATACGGGCATTGAGGCAAAGGCGCAA
>CALYTX010000038.1 GCA_945487985.1 uncultured Verrucomicrobiota bacterium
CGGGCGACAAAGTTGCCGCCGGCGATTTTCTCGGGTGGGTAACCGAAGGAATATTCGACAACAAGACGATGCCAGGCCACAAAATAATGGTTCCCTTCGGCCTGCGCGGAATCTATACGGTCAAAAGCGTGGCTCCCGCCGGCGAGTATACCGTTACGGAAGATATTGCCGTGCTCACCAACGACCAGGGTGTCGAAACCAAAGTGCAGATGATGCAGCGCTGGCCGGTGAAGGTGCCTGTGAAATGCTACACCGAACGGCTTGAACCGACGGAAACGCTCGAAACGACCGTACGCACCATCGATACCTTCTTCCCAGTGGCCGTCGGTGGAACCTACTGCATCCCTGGCCCCTTCGGCGCCGGCAAAACGGTTCTGCAGCAGACAACCGCGCGCTACGCGAAGGTAGATGTCGTCATCTCCGCCGCGTGCGGCGAGCGCGCCGGCGAGGTCGTGGAAACGCTCAAGGAGTTCCCTGAAATTAAAGACCCTAAGACCGGTCAATCGCTGATGAAGCGCACGATCATCATCTGCAACACCTCGTCGATGCCGGTGGCTTCGCGCGAAGCTTCGGTCTACACCGCCGTGACGCTCGCGGAATATTTCCGACAGATGGGTCTCAATGTGTTAGTGCTCGCCGATTCAACCTCGCGCTGGGCGCAGGCGATGCGCGAACTTTCCGGCCGACTCGAGGAAATCCCCGGTGAAGAAGCCTTTCCCGCCTACCTTGAATCGCGCATCGCGGCGTTCTACGAACGCGCCGGACGCGTCCGCCTGCGGGACGGATCGGTAGGCTCGGTCACCATCGGCGGCACCGTATCGCCAGCCGGCGGCAACTTCGACGAACCGGTTACGCAGGCAACGCTGAAGGTGGTCGGCGGCTTCCACGGTCTTTCGCGCGCACGGTCCGACGCGCGGCGCTATCCAGCAATCGACCCGCTCGATTCGTGGAGCCACTACAACTCGGTGATTGAACAGGCACGGGTCGAAAAGGCGCGCGAAATCCTGCGCAAGGGCAATGAAGTTGGCCAGATGATGAAGGTGGTCGGCGAAGAAGGAACCTCGCTGGAAGATTTCACAACCTACCTCAAAGCCGAGTTCCTCGACGCGGTCTACCTCCAGCAGAACGCGTTTTCCGATGCGGACGCGACCACCCCCGTGAAACGCCAACAGACGATGTTCGATCTCGTGGAGAAGGCGCTGCTCGCCAATTACGGCTTCGACCAGAAAGACGCAACCCGTAAATTCTTCATGGAGCTTCAGCAGACTTTCATCGACTGGAACGACAAGCCTTTCGAGTCGGCCGAATTCGAGGCGCTGAAACAAACCCTCAATCAGAAAATCGAGGAGGCGGCCAATGTTCAATAACAAAATCTACCACCAGATTGACGCTCTTTCCGGCTCAATCGCCACCCTGCGCGCCGATGGTGTCAAATACGGCGAAATCGCCGAAATCGAATCGCGCGCAGGCACGTCGCTGGCGCAGGTCATCAAACTCGACGGAGCCAGCGTAACCTTGCAGATTTTCGCCGGCGCGCGCGGTGTCGACACGGCCGCGAAGGTTCGCTTTCTCGGACAGACAATGAAAGTTCCATATTCGCAGGCGCTGCTCGGACGCGCTTTCACCGGCGCATGCCAGCCGCGCGACGGAGGGCCGGCGATCGAAGACAACCCCTCGCCTATCGGCCAGCCGTCGGTGAATCCGGCCAAACGCATCATGCCTAACCGGATGGTGCGCACGAACATCCCGATGATTGACTTGTTCAATTCGCTCGTCGTCTCGCAGAAGTTGCCGATCTTCGCCAAAGCCGGCGAGCCCTACAACGAACTTCTGGCGCGAATCGCGCTACAGGCAAACTCCGATGTCATCGTCATCGGGGGCATGGGGCTTAAATACGACGAATACCTCAAGTTCCGCAACACGCTCGACAAGTCCGGCGCATTGGCCAAAACCGTGATGTTCGTCCACACCGCAGCCGATCCGACCGTGGAATGCATGCTGGTACCGGACGTTTCGCTGGCGGTGGCCGAAAAGTTCGCGCTCGAGGGCAATGATGTCCTGTGCCTCTTGACGGATATGACATCCTTCGCCGACGCGATGAAGGAAATCGCCATCACGATGGAACAGATTCCTTCCAACCGCGGCTATCCGGGCGATTTGTACTCGCAGCTGGCATCGCGTTACGAAAAAGCGGTGGACTTCGACGGCGCCGGATCGATTACGATTCTCGCCGTGACCACCATGCCCGGCGACGATGTCACCCATCCAGTTCCCGACAACACAGGCTATATCACCGAGGGACAATTCTACCTGCGCAACGGCCGCATCGAGCCGTTCGGTTCTCTCTCACGTCTAAAGCAACAGGTTAACAAAAACACTCGCGAAGACCACCGCACGGTGATGGACGCGATGATTAAACTTTACGCGCAGTACAAAGAGACGCTTGAAAAGCAATCCATGGGCTTCAAAATGTCGCCTTGGGATCTCAAATTGCTGAAATACGGCGCGGCGTTCGAGAAAGGAATGATGGATCTTTCCGTCAATATTCCGTTGGAAGAGGCGCTTGACTTGGGATGGAAAATTCTTGCCGACTGCTTTGAAAAAGGCGAGGTTGGAATCCCATCCAAGCTTTCAGACAAGTTCTGGCCCAAGGCTTAAAAGCTCACAGCCTTCTTCAGAAACTCGCACGCAAACCGATTTCGAAGGTTCGCGGTTCGCCCACGAGGCACTCGTAGTAGTGGCGGGCGGATTCAAAATATTTTTCGCCAAAGAGGTTGCGGATGCCGAACGACAAGATCCAATCCTCCGGCCCGCCAAACTTCGTCAACGGCATGGAGAGGTTCACATCGAAAACATGACTCTGGTCGAAATAGAGGTTTTCGTCCACAAATGCCCCGCGGAAAGTCGCGAAACTCTTCGAGCGGAAGCGATAGGATCCGCCAACGACGATGTCCCGAAGCAAATCGCAGCAGTCAATCCGATAGGACGTAGAAAGTGACAGGGTGTGATTGGGATTGCGACGGAAGACCTCGCTCGCCGCCGCGCAATCACGATAGCGGTTGTAGGCGTACATCGCCATGACGGTCCAGTTCTCGGTCAAGTCGCCCGCGAGGGAAAGTTCGACGCCCTGCGATTTGTTCTTGCCCTCGAAGCGGTAGAAGATGTCATTGTCGATCGTCTCGGCGACAGGCGTATTCTCTTGTCCAATATAATAATACGAGGCTGAAAACCAAAGCTGCTCCGCCGGACGGACCCTAACGCCCCCTTCATACTGAGTTGCCCGCCAAGGATCGGTCGGACGGCTCCCGTCCGCATCGCGATAACCAAGCGTCGGTGTGACCGTCTCGGACAAGTTGCCGAAAAAGACGAGCCAGTCGAAGGGCTGGATGGTGATGCCGCCGCGCGGGGAAAACGCAGTCTCGTCGCAATGCCGATAGTGCGTATATGTCGTCACTCTCGTCGCCGGGTTCACCGACGCCGCCGTCTGCTGATTTTCGCGAAAGTAGTCGCAGCGGACGCCGCCGAGGAGCGTCACCCACCCCCAGCCGATCGAGTCTTGCAGCGTTACGCCGTAGCGCGACACCGGCGCGCCGAAACCGCTCGTCGACTCGCGGTAGTAGAAGTCGGGCTGGAGAACGAAACTATTGCTGAAGCCTCCCGGAAGTTCATCTTTGGTGTAAATGGAACGGGCGTAGAGGTTGTAGTTGCGGTTGATGCGGTTCGAGCGCGAAAAATTCGAAGTCATATACTTGCTGCCCGATGGCCACTCCCCCGTCTTGTAGAATTCCGCCGCCTCGGCGTTCGCCATATAGGGCTCGCGCGTCGTCTGCTCCCAGTCGGAAAAAACGAAAGCACCACCGAACTTGAGCAGCCAATCATCCGTCACCTGCCAGTCCACATACGGATTTACATAAATCGAATCGTATTTCGACCGGTCGTCCTTACGGCAGGAGGACTCATACCAGCTATAGCCCGCGGCCGGTTTGCCGCGCCAGACGGGGATGCCGATATAGCTGGGCTGATCCGTCTTCTGGAACATCGTCTTCAGTCCGAACGTCACGCTTTCGGAAGGCGACCAGACGAAGGACGGGGCAATTGCGTAGGACTGCCGCGGCTCGGCGCCCTGCTGGGATCCCTGATTGCAGTATGCCGGGGAAAAGAAGTCGACGGTGCTGATGACGCGCATCGCGAAAACATCCTCGGCAACGACTTCGTTGGCGTCAATCATCCCGCGTTGACGCCAAGTGCGCTTGCCGAGCGAAGTGTTGGCCTGAAACTGGCGCGCCGTCTCGCGAAGCTGCGCGCCCTTGAGATAGAGATTGACAGACCCGCCCGCGCCCGAGTTGTTCTGCTGGGCTCCCGCGCCGCCGGTCAGCGATCCGATCGGACCCTTGACAACCTCGACGCGCTCCATGAGGAACGGATCCATAAACAGCCCTGCACCGCTGCCAATCGGCACCACGCCATCGAAGGCCGGCTCGCTACCGCCCATTCCACGAATCGTGAAAGTCCCAGGCTGGCGGATGAGCAGCGACTTGCCGCCCGTTTCGATACCGGGGACATAGCGCATCAGATCATGGAGATCGGTCGGATTGTGTTCGCGGATGAAATCTTCCGTCAGCGTGTCGACCACGGTTGGCAGTTTCTCCGGCGGCAGATCCGTGAACGTCCCTCCATTAACTGTTTGCGGACGATACCGCGAAAGCGCTGTCGCCTCGACGGTGATGGTTCCCAACGACGCTACCTGATTGGTCGCCTCTTCCGCGTAGACGGACGCAAACGCGACGCAAATCACCGCACATACAAGCGAAATCGTTTTCATACAACCTCTCTAACGGCACCGCCCGTACAGAGGTTCATCCGTTTTCGCGGATTATCGTGCCGCCGGCGAGAATCTCGTCGGACTCGGCCGCATAGAAGACGGCACTCTGTCCAGGAGCGATGCCGGCGATTCCCTCTGGAAATTCGCAATGCGTGCCGCACAGCACTGCCGGACCCTTCGGTCGGCCGGCCGAACGAACCTTGACGCGGCAGGGAACGCTTTCGCCGGCCTTGGCTGGATCGAGTGCGCCGTAGACCATGTCCTCCACCTCGAGCGTTGTCTTGATTGCATCGGAAGCACGGCCGACAATTACCTCGTTGCGGCAAGCATTAAGATCAATCACATAATATGGCGTACCCCCGCCGATGCCCAGCCCCTTGCGCTGGCCGACGGTGTAGTGCCAAAAACCGCGGTGTACGCCGAGCACCTTGCCGTCAAGATCGACGATTTTGCCCTCGCGCTCGTGCGCGCCGATAAGTTCATTGCGATCGCCGGAATAGAAATCCTGGCTGTCGGGGCGCTCGGCGCACGCCAGCCCCTTCTCGCGCGCAAGCTCGCGAATCTCCGCCTTGGTAAATCCGCCGAGTGGAAACTCGCATTCGGCAAGCTGCGCCTGGGAAAGGCGATAGAGAAAGTAGCTTTGATCCTTGTTCTCGTCGAGCGCGCGGGCAACCGCCAGACGATTGCCCTTGCTAACGATGCGCGCATAGTGGCCAGTTGCGAATTTGTCAAACGCCAATCCCGCTTGCCGCGCCAGGCGTGGAAGCAGGCCAAACTTGAGCAGCGCATTGCAGCGCACACACGGGTTCGGCGTTTTGCCGCCCAAATAAGTTTCGCGGAAATAAGCAATCACCTCGCGATTGTAGACATCGAAGCAATCGAACACGTGGTATTCGATTCCCAGCTTCTTCGCCAGCCTGCCGGCCGTGGCGATATCCTCGATTTCGTGCGCGCCAAAACAGGCATCGCGATCGCCCCCCTTGTAAAAACCCTCGCGCCACAGTTTCATCGTTATGCCGACAACCTCGTGGCCCTGCTCCTTGAGCAGCATGGCCGCCACGCTGGAATCGACTCCTCCGGACAATCCTACCGCGTATTTCATTGGACAGTGCTTATGCGTTTGATGTTCTTGAGAAGATCCTTGTCGGCGCTACGCACCTCAATTTTGTCCGCCAGGCCGCAATACCGCGCCATGCGCAGAAAATCGACGATGAAGCGATCGGCCCGATGCGCGCCGGTTCCGCCAGTGTATGAAACGCGCAAACGTCCATCATTGACAACATTCTCGCGCGGCCCGTCAAAGACTATCCACACGCAATCGCAGGGATTGGCAGATAGATACTCCCGGGCTCTGCCGATAAGTTCTTCGGGGGTGCGGGCTGTCTTTTGCGCGCCCAAAACGAGATTCCATCCGTCCACCACCACCATTTTCCCGCCCGGCGGCAGCGCACGCAAATCGACCGCTGCGGCCATCGCTAAATCGAAATGGTTCGCCAGTTCGTCGTTCTGCTCGCGCAAGCGCGTGTTTTCCGCCTTGAGCGCTGCAATTTGCAGCTTGAGCTGCTTCAAATGCAACGCCCTGGTTCCTATAATGACATCCTGTGCGCTCACGATTGGTAGCACCGAAAGATACCGTCAAGGCGATCCTTCGCCATCTTCGGCGTAACAATACTGACGATCGCAACCACGGGGAAGCCGCCTATCATCGCCAGCGCCCCGCAGTCGATGGGATTGATCGGATTGCCCAAAAGCATGTTCGCGACCGTCAACCCTACCCCCCAGACGAACGATGCCCATACTGCCGCTTTCGTGACACCTCGCCAATAAAGCCCAAGCATGAACGGCGCTAAAAACGCGCCCGCAAGCGCCCCCCATGAAATGCCCATGAGCTGGGCGATGAAATGCGGAGGCCTTAGCGCTATCATGAGCGAGATGACAATGAAAAAGACGATTAAAACTCGCATAACCACCACCTTCCGGCGCTCGGCCCTGATTGCCACGGTATCGTCCATCGCGCCCGACTTGACCTCGTCGGCGGACGCTTTGCGGTCGCGATAGATCAAATCGAGCGTCATCGTCGAACTGGAGGTAAGCACAAGCGAGGCAAGAGTCGACATCGAGGCGGAAAGCACGAGCAGCATCACCAGCGCCATCAGCATTTCCGGCAGCTCAGAGAGCATCTGCGGCACAATCGCGTCGAAAGCAAACCGTCCAGCGCCGGCATCGAACGCTGTGGGCAAATACAGCCGCCCGAAGCCGCCGATGAAATAGCAACCGCCCGCAACCACCAGTGCGAACAGAGTGGAAATAACCGTGCCGCGGCGAATCGCCGAATCGTCGGAAATCGAATAGAACTTGCCTACCATCTGCGGCAGACCCCAAGTGCCTAACGAAGTAAGAACAACCACCCCGAGCAGACTGGTTTTCGCCGGACCGAACCAACTGGTGAAATCTCCTGCACGGAAATTCGCATATAACGCCGCACCCTTCCCGGAGAGATCGTCGGCATTGGGCGCAATCGCCGAGAGTTTCTCCACCGCCGCCGAAAAGCCTCCCTGTGCGTCCAACACCACCGCGATGACCGCAGCGATTCCGAACAGCATAATGATCCCCTGCACGAAATCGTTGATGGCCGTGGCCTTGTAGCCTCCAAGAATCACATAGAGCGCCGTCAACGCCGCCATCATAAACGCCCAGAATTCATAGGGCACCGACGAGCCGAAGCCGAGCTCGAAAAGTTTGGAAATACCCATATACACCCCGGCAGTGTAGGGAATCAAGAACACGAAGACGATTATCGAGGCGACTACGCGCAAGCCCTCGGAATCATATCGCGTGCCGAAAAAATCAGGCATCGTGCGCGATTGAATGTGGCGGGTCATCAGCCGCGTGCGGCGGGCGAGCACCATCCAGGCGAGCATCGAACCGAGCAGCGCATTGCCAATGCCAATCCAGGTGGAGGACAGACCGTACTTCCAGCCGAACTGCCCGGCGTAGCCTACGAACACCACGGCAGAGAAATAGCTCGTGCCGTAGGCGAAGGCGGTCAACCACGCCCCTATGTTGCGCCCGCCCAGGACGAATCCGTCGACCGAGCCGGAATGTTTACGGCTGTAGATTCCAATACCAACCATCACGGCGAGAAATGCCAATGTGAGAATCGCTTTTTCCATGCTGCCGGCTATCCTATGCGCCGCTTTAACGCAGTTTCAATTTTTGATTGACAAAAAGGGTGTTCATCTGGCTGAGCTTCTTGCCGTTGAGTTTGGCCAGTTGCTGCGGCGTAGTATGATAAAGAGCGGCGATCTTGGTGAGCGTATCGCCCGGCCTGACCACATGATAAGGCGGAACAGACGCATGCTCGGCGTCGGAGAGGGGGGACGATTCCTGCGGAGCCGTCCGCGATGAAACCGCCGCGCCCGCGCCCGTAGCTACTTCGGGACGAACCGTGCTCTGCGCCACAAGCTCTTCTCGCGTCGTCGGCACCGGTGTCGGGCGATCCGCAGCCGCGCTTTCGAGTGCGGGCGCATCGCCGGCGGACTGACCGTCATTAGCCTCGGATTGCGCCTTGCCAGAACTGAAAGCGAAGAAAAGCGCAATCACCCCGGCGTGCAGCAGAATGCTGTAGCCGTAGGCCATAATGTTGCGCGCCGTACTATCGTTGATTTCGGACATGGGAAAACGCCTTTGGAACATCCAGAAGCATATTTTACCAACTTTGGCGCGGTCAATGCAACTTGATGATACGCTGATTGGAACTGCCGCGGAACTTCAACGAGATATCCTTAAGCTCCTCAACGAACGGACCATCCACCAACACATCGGCGATCGACAGTATTTCATCCGTAACCTCGGTGCGCCAGCGACGATGCGGGGTCGATACGCCCATCGGTATCGCTTCGCCGGAATTAGGACGCAAATCGAGCTCCAGCACGCAGCCGGTGTAAATCCAAACCGTCTTGCGTCCGCCAAAACGCTCGCGGACGCGGCGCAGAAGTCCCACCAGCGCGCGCTGATTCTCAGGCTCCATCGGTTCGCCGCCGAGCAAGGTCAGCCCGGCGATATAATCGGGTTCGAGCGCTTCAAGAATCTCGTCCTCGACCTCACGCGTAAAAGGCTCGCCGTAGGCAAAATTCTGCGCCTCTTCGTTGAAGCACCCCTTGCAGCGGTGGGTGCAGCCAGAAACGAAG
>CALYTX010000039.1 GCA_945487985.1 uncultured Verrucomicrobiota bacterium
TCCGTCTCGCCGTAGACGAGCCGCAGATCGTTGTACGGCTTGCCGTACTTTTCCCACGCAAGCCAGTCTGCATGCTTGGTGTAGGCCTTGTCGCGCGCAATCTCGGCGACGCCGACACGGTCCTGTTCGCCCGTGCCGATGCCGACCGTAGCGCCGTCCTTGACGTAGAGTACCGAATTGGAGGTTACCCCCGCCTCGACGAGCCAGCCGAAGACGAGATCCTCGTATTCCTTGGCCGTCGGCATACGATTGATTTTGTACTCCTTAAAACTGACCTCGCCCGTCGCCTTGTCGACGAGCTTGCGCTTGCAGTAGGCAGGAAGAAAATCTTCGGGCTTGCGGGCGTTCGCGCTAAAGGAGGTTTGGGCAACGATGCCGCCGTCGATGAGCGACTTGAAGTCGATAACATGCTTGGCGACGAAACTCGCGAGACGATCCATGTTTTTGACGCGGAACACGCGAAGGTTTTTCTTCGTCGCGAACAGGTCCATAACGCCTTCCTTGAAGTCAGGGGCAACCACCACCTCGGCGTAGTTCTCGAGGATAAGCTTCGCCGTCTCGACATCGCATTCGCGGTTAAGAGCGATTGCCCCGCCGAACGCCGCGAGGCGATCGGCCTTGTTGGCGCGGAAATATGCCTCAGCAAGCGTGGAACCCGTCGCCACGCCGCACGGATTGTTGTGCTTGACGATGACCGCGCACGGCTTATCCATCAAATAGCGTAGGATATTGAGCGCATTGTCGGCATCCGTCACATTCGTCTTGCCTGGATGCTTGCCCGACTGCAACAGCTCCGGAACGGACGCGAGGTACTGACCCGCCTGCAACATCTCGACGTCTCCGAGAACGAGATTGCCGTTCACCAGTTTATAGAGCGCGGCCTCCTGACCAGGATTCTCACCATAGCGCAGGCCCTTCTCCTCGCCGCCAATATTCCAGGTCACCTTCTCATAGTGAAAGGTCTGGCGGTTGTCGCCGTCAATAAACGAAATCTCCATCTTGGGAGCAAAATGATCGGCTTCGATCGTCTTGTAAGCTTCCTTTAAATCTTTCATACTGCAAATATTCCTTGGAATTGAGTTGTTATTATAGCAAAATTCACCTACGGTCGAAACGCTCGCGAAAGTAAGCGATGGTTTTGGCGAGCCCTTCATCGAGCGGAATCTGCGCTGACCAGCCAAGGAACTCGCGGGCCAGCGACACATCGGGACGGCGTTGCTTCGGGTCGTCGCTGGGCAACGGAAGGGAAAAGAGTCGCGAAAGATTGTCTATGGCCACAACTTCGTAGCCCTCGGACAGGAGCCTGCCTACCAGATTGCAGCCTATGAAACCCGCCCCGCCGATAACAAGAGCTCTGCTCACGCGTGAATTCTTTCGTCGGCCGCAGCCACCTTCTCGCGCAATTCTTGCTTGTGGGCGCGGAACTTCTCGCGCAACTCATTGTCGGCCGTGCCAAGAATCTGCACCGCCAGCAACGCCGCGTTCACCGGACCGGCCGAGCCTACCGCCACGGTCGCCACTGGCACGCCCGAAGGCATCTGGACGGTCGCATAGAGCGCGTCAAGCCCGTTCAACGCCCCGCCAGCCACTGGCACGCCAATCACCGGCAACACCGTCGCGGCGGCCAACACCCCGCCGAGATGCGCCGCGCCGCCCGCCGCGGCGATAATAACTTTCAGCCCGCGCTCCTCGGCCGTGCGCGAATACTCGATGGCCAGATCAGGGGTGCGGTGCGCGGAAATAACTCGCGTCTCATAGCCAACGCCGAACTTCTCCAATGTTTCGGCCGCCTTCTTGACAAGCGGCCAGTCGGAATCGCTACCCATGACAATACCTACCAATGCTTCAGCCATACTGATTTCCTTTCCAAAATTAAATTCAATTATACCAAATAGCCTATCACCTCGGCCGCGAAATCGTCGCTCGAAACCGCCAGGTTCGCCGGCACACCCATTCGCATGGCTCCTTCGGAAAACATTCGCGTGCGAATATAACGCGGTTCCAGCGCCCTGACGGTTATGCGCTTAGGCGAAAGCTCGGCGTCGAGCGCACGGCAAAGCGCCGAAAGCGCGCCCTTCGACGCACAATAAGCCGCCCCGCCCGGCCAGCCTTCGGTGGCGGAGACGGACGAAATGGCCAGCACCTTCATCCCCGACGGATCGTAGCGCCTGCCGCAGACAAGCTCGCGCATCAACCGGAGAAAATACCCACAGTTGACCGCAATCGTCTCGGCGAAGGCCTCGTCTGTCGTCTGCAAAAGACTTTTCACCTGGCAGCACCCGGTGGCGAACACGACCGCTCCGATATCTCGTTCCTCGACAAGCGCGGCGGTCGAGAGAAATTGCGCGCGATTAACCTCGATTACTTCCCAATCGCGCGCCCGCGCCCGAGCAGCCACCGCCGAGCCAACACCACCGCTGGTTCCCGTAACGACAATTCTCATGCCTGCAATTATAGCAAAAACGGGCGCGCAGGTATTTAGAACCTACGCGCCCCATGACGGCATTTCCAAACCGTCGCCAATACTTACTTCTTCGCAGTCTTCTTCGCCGGAGCCTTCTTAGCGGGAGCGGCAACCTTCTTCGCCGGAGCCTTCTTAGCCGGAGCGGCAGCCTTCTTCGCCGCGCACGCCTTCTTCGCGGGAGCCGCGCTCTTGCAGCACGCCTTCTTCGCCGGAGCCGCGGCCTTCTTCGCCGCACACGCCTTCTTCGCGGGAGCCGCGCTCTTGCAGCAGCACTTCTTCGCGGGCGCAGCCTTCTTAGCGCACGCCTTCTTCGCAGGAGCCTTCTTCGCTGTAGCCATCTTTTTGATCCTTTTTACACCGAGGTCATCGGCACGGACATTTCACGGTCCGTAATCAACCGCAACCCCTGCGCAAATAGTAGCCTATTTTTTCTTCACTTGCAAGCGGTATCTTGAAAAAATTTTTGGTAGAATAAACGCCCGTATGGCAGTAATTCTACCAAGCGAACGCAAAACCATCAAAGCCCGCGCGTTTCTGACGGTCGTCTACACTATGCTCACCATGGGCGCGCTGACGATGGTCTATCCCTTTTTGGTAATGCTTTCGCAAAGCCTCTGTTCAAGTTACGACTACCAGCGCCACAGCCCCGTAGTTATTGGCTCTTTCGATGAAAGCGACCGCTTTGTGCGCTCGCTTTCGACCTGCTTCAAAACCTTCCCCCGCGAGCTTTATCCCGACGCGCCGCCGAACTGGACGAGCTGGACGGAAGTAGCCAAGGACCGCGCCGGCGTTAAAACATTCGCCCAAAAAGAACTCGCCCCCTATCGCGACAAAAATTCCCTTGCCGGAAAGCGCCGTGCAGCGAGCGAATTCATCCGCGCGCTCGCAAACGCCCCCGCGCGCGCCACCACATGCCACTACGACGCACGCGATGTCGAACGCTTCGTGCGCAAAAAATACGGCACGCTTGAGGCGCTCGATGCCGCATGGGGCATCCCTCACCAATCATTCTTCGACGTCTCGTTTCTTTCCGAATCGCGCCTCGACCCGGAGAAGACCGTCGGCGGGGAAAAGTTCCAGACTTGGACGGAACTCAAACGCGACTACGCCGTGAAGGCTCTTGCACGCGGCGACTATGCCTGCCGCACCATGCCCCATCCTCTCGCCGGTTCGGCCGCCGCAGCACGAAACGCCCTTTGCATGCAATTCATCGACCATGGCTGGCGCGACTTCCTCGCCGGCGCGTTTGCCAACTACCGCCTCGTAGGCGACTATCTTTTCGTCCGCGGACGCGCGTTTTTCAACACGCTACTGTTAGTACTGCTGTCGCTGGCCGCCTCGCTGACGGTCAATCCCCTGTCCGCATATGCGCTCTCCCGCTTCCACCTGCGCTCACGGGAAAAGATCCTGCTCTTCCTGCTCGCAACGATGGCCTTCCCCGCCGCGGTCACCGCCATCCCCGAATTTCTACTCATTCGCGACTTGGGGCTGCTCAACACCTTTGCTGCGCTGGTGCTGCCGACAGTCGCCAACGGCATGTCGATTTTCATTCTCAAAGGGTTCTTCGACGCGCTGCCGCGCGAACTCTACGAAGCTGCCGCGATTGACGGAGCGGGGGAATGGACGGTTTTCAGGAAAATCACCCTACCGATGACAACCCCGATTCTCGCGGTCAACGCGCTAAACACTTTTCTCCATGCCTATTCGTCCTGGGAATGGGCGTTTCTCGTCTGTCAAAAGCAGTCGGACTGGACGATTGCGGTGTGGATGTACCAAATGGCACAGATATTCTCTCACCAGCCTTGGTGCGTAATGGCGGGCTTTGTAATCGTCTCGTTGCCGACTGCGGCGGTATTCCTGCTCTGTCAGCGCGTTATCATGCGCGGCATCGTACTGCCGTCGATGAAATAACTACTCGCCGATTTCCGCCAGGCCCATTTCCCTGAGGCGCGTATTCACGTTCATTCGTGCCCGAGCGCGCAACGACTCGGGCGCACGCGCCACCGAATCAATTGCGCGATTGCGGAAATCGCGCTCTTGATCCTGGCGTTCGTCGAGAAAAGTAAGATAATCCTTAACCGTCCCGCCTGCGGCGAGATAGGTGCGCATTTCCTCGCGCATCGCCAACACTATGCGGTGCAACAGCCGAGTCTCGGGCGAATTCCGCCGGCACCTGCTCGGGCGCTCGAGTTCCTCGGCGAAGGCCGCCAGCTGCGACTCGTCGAGTTCCGGCGGCAGCGCAATCCATCCAGGCTGAGCATAGGCGGCCAAGTATCGGTCGAGCATCAAGTCGAAAACTCCCTCCCAGGAATCCGCGAATCCATCCGCAATCACCGCCCGGTCGCCCGTAAGTTGCTGGCGCGCCGCATGTGAGGAAAAAGACCCCGATGCAAGCATCACCACGCTCGCCACCAGTGCCGCCGCCATCAGCACGAAGCCCGCCCCAATCGCCCACGGACGATAGTTAAACGGATCCTCGCCGATAACTCGGTAGGGACGAATGCCTTGCTTGCGCAGCCGAGTGTAGGCGTCGGCTCGGTCGCGGGCGTCGATCCATCCGTGCCGGTTCTCGTTGTCTTTGGTCTGGTATAGATACTTGTATTTCACTTCTCGCCCACGACCTCGGCGGCAGGTTCTTCCCGTGTGGAGGATTTGAGACTTTTCTTCACCAAGTCGAGCAGCGCCTGCTTCTCGGCTGTGGAAAACGATTTTAGACGCTGCTTCCATTCCCGCTTGAACGCGACAATCGCATCATCAATCTCGGCGAGAAAATGAGCCTTGAGCGCCTTCTTCGCCGCGTCGAGATACATCCTGACTTCGGGATTAAGTTCTTCCATCACCAACGCGTTCTCGGCCGCCAATGCTGGAAATCGCGGCGAGACGAGATACGCCGTGTAGGGTTGCCCGCCCGAACGCACCCCCGGGGAATGTTCGCGCAGTCCGAAACCATCCGGCCCGGCCCAAACAAGCTTGCCCGCGCCCACAAACTTGCACTTCCATTCGATAATCTCCAACCGCGCCTCCGCCCCGTTGGCTATCGCCAGCGTATAGCCGGCGCGACGCTTCTGCACGACGACGGGCGTAACCGGCAGCCCGTTGAAAAAGATCCGCACATCGGGATAGCTCTTCAAATAGAGGGCGAATTTCGCCGCCAGCGAACGGACGCTCTGTCCAGCATCAAGCAGCGAATCGCAGTTCGCCGAAGCGTTGGAGATAAACACCTCCGTCCCCGTGCCAGGTCCTGGCTTGGGGACGGACTCGAGTTCGAAGACCCCCGGATTGGAAATGTCGGCGCCGAGCGTGTAGGATACAAGTTCGCCGGCGATGCGCACGGTAGTGCGCCATTCGACATGCGAGCCTAACGCAAAGGCCTTGAACCTTCCGCGTCCGTGCCTTCCATGCAGCCGACGCTTTGCAGGCGTCTGTTCGCCGAAGCGCTTCCAGCTGCCGCCGAGCGAACCGAAAGTCGAATCGGCCTTCAGCACGTCTATGCCCGTGCCGTCGTCGGATACGCGCACCGCCTCTACCGCGCCAAGACTGTTGGAGAGCAAATCGATGCGCACCTCGTGCGCGTCGGCATCGAGCGCGTTCCAGACGAGCTCCTCCAGCGCACTCAGCGGCGCGGCCTTGGCAAGCGAAGCGATGTGGTCGGCCTGGGCCTGAACATAGATTTGTTTCATAGCACGATGTCCTCCTGACCGTTCTCATTGGTCGCGGTTTCGACCGGACGCGGACCATCGGCCGTGACCGCTTCGATTTTCAACCGGATGCCCTCAAGATCCCGCCGGCACTCCTGCACCAGGCTGCGTCCTTCTTCAAAAGCGGCAATCATCTCGTCGAATTTCATTTCGCCAGACTTCATTCTGGCAACGAGCGTCTCCAGCCGTTTGAGATTGTCTTCGAATTTCATGTCGAATCGTTCCGTTGCCCTTTTTAGAAAAACGTCATTTGCCCCGGTATTTCCGACAGCTTCCGAGGCGCTCGCCGCACCCGGCCAACGGCGGACGCCGCCGCGCCAGCGCGAGAACCTTCCACCGGAGCTTTGATCTCGATTTCGTTCGCCTCGAGATTATGCAGAATCGCGGCGGCGCGTTCGACGACTTCCCTCGGCAGGCCGGCCATCGCACCGACATGGATTCCGAAGCTTTTCTCGGCCACTCCTGGTACGATCCGGCGCAGAAAGACGATCCGGCCGCCCTCCTCCTTGACCCGCACCGTATAGTTCTTCACCCCATTGAGCGACTCGGCGAGATCCGCCAGCTCGTGGTAATGCGTAGCGAAAAGCGTCTTCGCTTTCGCGGACGCCTTGCCGTGCAGATATTCCGCCACCGACCAGGCGATGGAAATGCCGTCGAACGTCGAGGTTCCCCGGCCGATCTCGTCGAGCACGATGAGCGATTTCACGGTTGCGTTGTTGAGAATGTTCGCCGTCTCCTGCATCTCGACCAGAAACGTGGAGCGTCCACGAGAGAGGTCGTCGCCCGCACCGATGCGCGTAAAAACCCTGTCGAGCGCGCCTATGCGCATTTTGGCGGCCGGCACGAAACTGCCCATTTGCGCCATCACCGCAATCGTCGCCACCTGCCGGATGTAAGTCGACTTGCCGGCCATGTTCGGACCGGTAATGAGCATTATCTGGTCGGTAGTGGTGTTAAGAAAGGCGGAATTGGGAACGAATGGCTCGGCATCAGGCAATTGCTCGATAATCGGATGGCGACCATCTTCAATCTCTAGAACATCTGAATCGTCGACTTCGGGGCGCACATATCCGGCCGCCAGCGCGCGGTCGGCCAGCGACATGATGGAGTCAATCTCGCCCACGGCCGTGGCCGTCTGCTGCACTTGCTCGGTTTTCGTAGCAATCATGTCGAGCATCTCGCGGAAGAGCCGCAGTTCCTGCTCCGCCGCCCGCTCCTGCGCGCCAAGCACCTTGCGCTCGTATTCCTTGAGTTCGTTCGTGGTGTAACGCTCGACGCCGGTCAGCGTCTGCCGGCGGGTGTAATCGGCGGGAGCCATCGCCACGGAACTCTTGGGAATCTCGATGACGAAGCCGAAGGTCGTCACATGCTTTACCTTGAGCTTGGCAATGCCGGTACGAGCCTGTTCCCGCGCTTGGTACTCGGCAAGATAGCGATGGCCTTCGCTGGCGATCGAGCGAAGCTCGTCGAGTTCAGCGCAATAACCGGCGGCGATGAAACCTCCGTCGGTCGTAAGAACCGGCGGCTCGTCGCAAATGGCCCGGTCAATCAAATCGACAATCGCCTCTTGTCCATGCATGGCGTTAGCCTGCTGGGCGCAGGCGGGAATCGCCGCCAAGGCCTCCTTAATCGCTGGCACTGGTCGCAGCGATGCAGCCAGCGCCTTGAGGTCGCGCGGACCGGCGCGACCGCAATCGACCTTCTGCACCAGCCGCTCGAGATCGCGAACGCCAGCGAGCAGCTGCCTGAGCTCCGAAAGCACACGGCGGTCGTCCACGAACGCCGCCACTGCATCAAGCCGCGCGTTGATCTGAGCGGGGCGAGCAAGCGGCCGCTGAATCCAGTTACGCAGCGTGCGCGCGCCCATCGGAGTTTTTGTCGCGTCGAGAACCCCGAGCAGCGAAGCCTGGCGGGTTACTTCACCCACCGGCAGCAATTGCAAATGGCGGATGGTTCCCTGGTCGAGAACCAGCGCATCATCGGCGTCGATGCGGCGGATTTTGCGAACGTGGGCGAGCGAATGGCGCAATGTGATTCCCACATAATGGACAAGCGCGCCGGCGGCAGAAACCGCCGCGCTGCCGGCGGTGAAACCAAAGCCGTCAAGCGAGGCGACCTTGAAATGTCGGCGCAGCGTCTCGTCGGCGACATCGGGCGAGAAAGTCCATCCGTTATCCTCGTCAGGAACGATCGTCTCGGCCGGATGGTAGCGCGAAAGCGCTTCATCAAGCTTCTCCTGCGAGTCGAACTGGCCCGCGCCGAATTCGCCGGTGGCCAGATCGAGCAACGCTAATGCCAAACCCGAAACGGCCGCCACATAATTGTTGACGGATTCGTCCATCAGCCCGTCTTCCGTGACTGTACCCGGAGTGACGATGCGCGTGATCTCGCGCCGGACCAGCCCTTTGACCATCTTGGGATCTTCCACCTGGTCCACCAGCGCAGCGGTTTTCCCTGCACGAATAAGCTTGGCTAAATAGGCATTGAGCGCGTGATAGGGAACGCCGCACATAGGCTGGTTGCCGCGACGGGTGAGCGTGGCTCCGAGAATGGGCGCGGCAAGAATCGCATCTTCCCCGAACATCTCGTAGAAATCGCCGAGCCGGAACATCAAAATGGCACCAGCGGGAACTTCGCGTTTTAACGCGAGATACTGCCGCTGCATTGGTGTCAATTCATCTGCCATGAGTATTATTATACCAAAATCCTTCGCCTAAAATCGGTTTTCGTCATCAACAGGCAGAATGTCGTCCCACCCTTATCCCACTTTTTTGAATTGATGCACGCAAGGCTTTCGAGCCGGGGGC
>CALYTX010000040.1 GCA_945487985.1 uncultured Verrucomicrobiota bacterium
CTCATCGATCCAAATCCATTTCGCCGCCTCCCCGGCAAATCCTTGCCAGGATAAGCAGCAAGCGGCGAGCATTGTGATTATCGACTACATTTTGCGAGTTCCATTTTGGCCGAATCGGAACTATCATTCATCCTCACTGCCTCCCATATCGCGGAAGCGCAGGACATTTGTCGCAGGCTTGAAATCGATCAGGTCGAGTTTCGCGCGGTTGACGCCAACGGATATGGCGCGCAGTTTCACCGGGAAATCGATGCGCTTGTCTCCACCCTCCGAGACCCACTGCTCGGCCACCGTGCCGGGGCTGCGCTCGGTAATCAGAGTATTGTCGGTCAGCGAGCAGTAGCAATAGCTCCAGCCATCGAAATTGACCGCAAGGTTGCCGGGCCAGTCCATAATGTCGCACATCCACCAGCGACCCGTGGAAATGTTCTTGAACACCTCGCCCTTGGCGTCTTCTATCTCGAAGCGGATCTGCCCCCAGTTCGAGTCGCCCTTCACCCAGACTCCAAGCACCGCCGGACGCCCCGCGATGGGTTTGGGATTTTTCAAGCGCATCGTCGTATAACGCGTAATGTAGCGGTCGGAATACTTCGACTTCGGCTCCGTCTTGGGCGGACCGAGCCTAAGTTCAACGACCGGCCCCTTTTCTTCGTCCTCGACGGTCGAGAGCGTGAACTCGTCCGAAGGCTGCAAATACGGCAGATGGTTATGGAAATCCGACGCGATCCACGGGTCGGGCGCAAGCTCGATTTCCGCGGCATCGTCGAACGCCGCGGCGACTTTGGCGTTGGCTATGATCTTTGCGGCTTTCAAATAGGTCCGCCGCCCGGACTTGACGCTTTGAAGCGGCTTGTCGGTAATAAGATAGCACGGATCCTCGCCGCCGAGCACCTTGCTTTGTCCTCTGGGAAGTTTCTCTTCGGCGCCGAGCATACGCACGATTCTGCCGCCGCTGGGCGAATCGACGGCGAACTCGACTTCGCCGCGCGACGCCCAAAGCGCCGTAGCGTACCGTCCGTCTTTCCGGCGGAATTCAAGCGCGTAGACGGTGGTGGAGCCTGTATCGAGCTGCCGCGAGAAGACAACGCCGTCGAGCGCCTTCGTCAACACGCCATAGGCGACGATCGCCGGTTTCGGGTACACGTATGGCGAGCGGTGCATAAGCCCTGAGCCGCCCCACAGTCCATTGTAATACCCGCTCGAGCAATCGAAAAAGATTCCGGGGCTAATCAGGAAGAAGTCGTGCGCAAGGGAAATGAGAATATCACGCATATACCACTGAGCCTGCCGGCGCAACCCCAAATCGCGCTCGGTACGGTAGGTAAACTCCCATGTGCCGTTGCAGCGGGGACGCTTGCCGGATATCGCCTCGGCGATATCCATCGTAATTTGCATACCCTGGAGGCCGCAATCGATCAGCCGTTCGGGGACAATGGTCTGCGAAGGCGTTTCGATGCCGATGAAATCGTAGCAATCGATGGGCGCCCCGGCGCGCAGCGGACCAATCGCCGCGCCGGACGACCAGGTCGTGTTGCCGATTTGCAGCAGCACGCCCGGGAAATGCTTGCGCATCAGCCGCGATACTTCTTTGATGTATTTGGCATCTTTCGCCGCGTGTGGATACGGGGGTTCGGAAGGAACGGGCAGATCGATGATTTCTTCGGCGAGGAATCCCCTCGGCGCAGATTCGTGCCAGATAAGTCCGTGAGGCTTGGCATCGGCGGGCATCTTTTCCAATTTGGAGCGCACCTCGCTCACGAACCACTCCTCGCCGCTAAGCTCAATTTCCTTTTTGTCCTTGCCGCGCACCTTATGAGGCTTGAACACCCCCTTTCCTTCATCGAAATCCTTCGACCCGCCTCCGGGCAGCATGAAATTGCCGCAGGATGTCAAATCATACTTATCGTATATGACCTGTTCCTTGAACATGTTCCATGAAAACTTGCGAATGCCGCATTTCTGGAGGATGGGGCCGCCGATTTCGGGGTTGCCCGTGGAGCCATGGCAGTTAAACCACCAAATCGCATACGGCGATTCATGACGCGTGGCTGCCCGGCCGGCTTCCGGCAAAATACCGAAGGCCGCGTCGTGCACGAAGAGTTCCCGTCCGGCGCCATCGATGAACTTGACCGCGAGGGAATACCAGCCCGGACCTGCCCGATCAAGAGGGATATCGACCGTTGCCGTCTCCCCTGCCTTGCCGACGGACCACTTGCACTCGCCATTGAACACGCTATTGCCGTCGATATCCTTCGCTTCCCAGCCGACCGACCCCTTTGCCGCGCCTTCCGTAGCAGTAATCTCAAAAGAGGTTTTCTTCGCCTTTTCATCGATTGTGAAAAGATTGCCAGGCGCCGTCTCTTTTACGGCGACGACAAACGGCGCCTCCTCAAGCGTAACGCCGAAAATGTTGAACGCGCTGCGCGAATTCGGATCGGGCTTCATAGAATTATCCAGCTGCTGGAAATTCTCCCAACCCTTGCCGATAAGCTCAAAGTCGAGGTAATCGCCGGGCGTGGACACCAAATCGAGGATGCGACCGATATCGACAGGAACCTCCATTTTGTAGAGCACGAGCGTTTTGCCGCGATTGACGATTTCACCCACCTTTTGGCAACAGTCGGGAATGCCCTTGCGGAAATCAAGCACCTTGTCGCCCAACATATTGCCGCCAACCCCGTGGCGTTGATACCGGCCGATGCGCACGGTCAGAATCGCGTCCTTCGCAGGATCTGGATCGAGCGCAAAAACAATATGGGCTCGACAGTATTCGGCTGCGGGAACGCGATAGTGGATGGCCATCGGAAAGCCGTCGTCCGGCGAACGGCCGTGGTATTCTTCGACTTCCAGCGCCCAATTGCCTTTACCCTGGCGACAGATGGCGACATCGGCCGAATCCATGCCCTCGGCCACATAAACCGGCACGCCCCCGAAGCGGTTAAGTCCGCTTTTCAATCCCTTCAGCTTCGCACCGGACATTGCCTTGGCGCGGGGATTGTCGGACAAGTCGATTGCTGTGTACCGGCGTGCGCCTTCCTTGAAAATGCGGGTACGGTCGATCGGCTCGAATCGCACATCCTTCCCCGGCGAAAAGACGATTGATTGAGCCTTGACAATCTGGCGGAACGATCCGTCGAGGTAAAGACAGTATTCCCCGCTGCCCTTCTCGATGAACTCGAGTGTGAACACATGCTGTGAAGCCTTCGGTAGACGATCCCACTCGCGCAAAATGTCCTCTCCCGCACCGACCATGCCGCGCTGGCCACACTCGGAATTCTCGCAGAACGGACGCATACTCGGCCGCACCCACAGGCTGAACTGATGTTCCTTTCTTTGCGAACGGCTGAATGCGATGTAGGCATCGCGGCGGGTGGCGTCGCAATCGCCGATCCTGCTGGTATAGACTTCTTCCTTGCCTTGGGCGTCGACAAACTTGACCGACACGGCGGCATTCGTCGATCCCAACTGGAATCTCACGCCAGAATGTCCGCCGGGGCCAAGACGGATTTCCTCACCGCCCTTGGCTTTTGCGGCGGACGGCAAGCCTTGCGACAGCGAACGGAAATCGGCAAAATGATCTTCGACTGGAAAGGAGAAAACCGGCTCATCAGGGGTGGCAAGCTTGACGTCGGTGATTGTAAAACGCTTGCCCGGCGTGCAGGCGATGTTCAACTCACGGGCGGGAAAGTCAAGCCGCCAGGATCCTATCCGGCGCAATTCGTGCAAGCGCCCGGGGGAGAAGAAAATCTCAACCTCGTTTGCATTGGCCTTGAGCACAAGATAGCGCCACTGTCCGCCGCCGATCCAGTCGACAGGAATGTCGCCGATTCGATCGCTCGCCACCGCCAACTGTTGCCGGCGGCCTTGCGCATCTGCAAAAGCAACCTCGAAGAACGTCGCTTCGTCCTTTCCCTGCCGTCCCGGCAGCATGAATCGGCAGGAAAAATTGAACCTACCGTCGGCGGGCAGCGCCACAGGGGCAGAAAAAACATCGAGCGGACGCGTTGCATTGCAGTCGAGCTGGGCGAAAAGATTCCACACTCCGTCGCATCCAATAAGAACGCCATCATCGCGCGTGACCTTCGGGGCGTGATCTGAATAGAAGCGGAAATTCTCTTCGAACAGAACACCGGCTGCTGCTGCGCCTACGGCGGTAGCCGCCACCATCGCCAATACCTTTTTCATAACCATCTCCATTGACTCTCTGTCAATACCGACCTTGTGTACTGCTGAAATTACTTGAACACATCTTCATTATATCACATGAAAGCCTCACCAACAACCTATACTACGGTATAGTGAGCAATAGGGGGGGGCGATTGTAACTGTTGCGTACCGCAGGTTGGATATTATGGTAAAATGGGGATATGAAAAGTTCACAGCGACGCTTCAAGATCCTCGCCTACCTCGACATCCGTCATGCGGCCTCGCGCGAAATGATGGCCGGGATCCTCCGATTCGCCTCTACCCACCACGATCTGGAGGTGCAGTTTTCCGGCGGGCAGCTATCCGAAACGCCGCTGGATTTCTACCGGGCCTGGGAACCCGACGCGCTTATCACCGATCAGGGCTGCCACGAACTTTCCCAGCGAGATTTCACCGCCCTCGCCGGCAAGGCCACCGTCTACGTCAATACCCGCCATCGCGACGGTTCCAGACGCCCCATGGCGCTGATTACCACCGACGAGCGCAGTTTGGCAATGACGGCGGCGAACCTGTTCCTTTCGCGCAAGCTGGTCAACTTCGGTTATGTGGGCATGCCCGAGAAATGGAAATGGAGTATCGCGCGGGAACGACTTTTCAAGGCGGCACTCAAAGACCACGGCCACCAGGTTCGCGTCTTCGCCGGCAAAGCCGCCTGCGACTGGCGTGCGGAAGAACAGCAGCTTTCGCAATATCTCAAGGGTTTGCCCAAGCCATGCGGCGTGTGGGCGGCCTGCGACTGGCGCGCCAAACAGGTGCTCGACGCCTGCCGCGTCGCGGGGATTGACGTTCCCGGACAAGTTCAGGTGTTAGGCGTTGACAACGAAACCTTCATCTGCGAGCAGACCATCCCTTCGCTTTCGTCGCTGTCGCCAGATTTCGAGGCGGGCGGCTTCTCCGCGGCGGAATTCCTCTACGCGGCGCTGGAGGGTCGCCAAGTTCCGCAGCGAACGATTCTCGTCTTCCCAATCAAGGGCGCGGTGGAAAGACTATCGACGACCGATATCAACGGCTCATCCAGGAGGGTAGCCGCAGCGCGAGAATTCATCCGTCGGCACGCTACCTCGGGCATTTCCGTGCCCGACGTGGCACGCAGCCTCGGCGTTTGCGTGCGCCTAATCGAGAAAAATTTCAAGGCCGTGACCGGACGCACAGTGGCCGAGGAAATCCAGTCCGCCCGCCTCGACAAGGCCAAGGAACTGTTGCGCAAGACAACCATCCCAATTGGCAACATCGGCTCTTTCTGCGGCTTCGATTCGCCCTCGCACCTCAAAACGCTATTCCGGAAAACCTTCGGCATGACCATGTCGGAATTCCGCAACAGCTAAGGCTCTCTACGCTGCTGGTTTCGACTCCTCGGCGGAGGCGGCTGGCGGCTGTGCGCCGGCAGCTTGTCCGCTGGCGTAAATCTTCATACAAATGTAAACCCCAACGGCAAGCGCCACGACGATGATCAACGCCGCAAGCAATATTTTCACCCGTCTTTGTCCAGCGCATCGGGTGAATTCGCGCGCCCGCTTGACTGAGAAGCGCATCGGCCGGTTGACCGCCCAACCCCCAGCGTTGAGGATCGCCCCGAGATCGCGTCGGCGCAATTTAAGATAGGTCAGCGCCACACTCGGCAACGAAACGACCAACACCACCGCCATCACGGATACGGCCAGCTCGAGCGCGCTCATCGCCGTGACCGCCGCCATCACTGACGCAAGCGCCGCGCCAGCCATGGCGATGCCAATGCCAATGGCGGCTACAGAACTGGCCATCGCCGCCTCTCCAGCCTCGGCGCTCTTGGCTCCGTTTTCAAGGTTTTTCTGGGTGGCGGACTGCTTTTCACCGAGGAATTTCCTGGCTGTCGAGGCGATGCATTCACCAAGTTTTTTCCACGGCGCGAAAAAGGCTTCGCGCAGCGAAACCGGGTTCTCGACGACTTTAACGACGACTGCTTCCCAATCTTTGCCGTCACGATCGTAGAAAACGCCGTTGCGCCCGACATAGAGGCCTTCCGTCGAACCGGCGGTGACCACTGCGGCGATCGTGCGCGCAGCGCCTTCGCCCGGACGCGTCAGTTTCAGATACAAAACGCGGCAGTTCGACCGGCCCGCGAGCGCGCTGTGCGCCGCCTCGCTGTCGACGTGAAAGCAGAGCTTGAGTTCTTTCGCATCGATACGCAAGATTCCGGTCTGGAAGATAGCCTCCTCGCCGGCATACAGCCGACGCATATTCACGTAGTTTTCGAGCAGCTCGAGCAATCCGAGCTTGTAGCGCAGCACGCGCTCCTGAACTGCCAGCTCGCCCATAATGCGCGCGTTCGCAACCGGCTTGGAGGAGCGCCATGCGCGATATGGCCCGAAGGCGGCCTTGATCTGGTTCCAGCCGCGCCGATCGAGCTCGGATGTCCTACCCAGCACCGGAACGACGCATTTTTCGGCAAAGGCCTCGATTGCCTCGAGATGTTTGGGGTTGATACGTCCGTACAGAGGAAGTTTCGGGTCGGGTTCATCGCTCACCAGCGGCATGTCGTCCGGCGGCTCGAAGAATCCGTCAATGATGGACTCGACCGCCGCCAACGCGGCCTCCGCAGCGGCAGTCGCCTCGCCGAGGAACGCAACCTCGTCCGATTTGCCTCGCTCTTCCCAAGCGGCCAGCGCCTCGTGGTCGGCGGTGCTGAGTTCGGCTTTCGTCAGATCCGCCATCCGCGAAAGCACTTCGTCGAGTTGGCGACGATCTTCCTCGGAGGGTTTGAACAATTCGTCGAAATCGACATTCTGCTCCTTGAGGAATTCGATGGCGGAGAGCACTTCACAAGTGCGAATGCGACCATCGCCGTCGGTATCCATCAGTTCGAGCATCCGCCGGTCGCAGCGCACCGATCCGACCGGCATAGAGATGACTAACCAATGTTTCCGATCGAGTTCCGCCAAATGCGCGATATCCTGTCCGTTCTCAAGCCGAACCTGCGCTATGCCGCCGGTTTGAGTCCATTTGAATGCATAATTCCCCATCGTTTTCCCTCCTGTTATTCATCTCCAAGCCGCTCGAGCAAAGCGTCGATTTCCTGCCGCACACCGCGGACGTCAAATTTGAACAAATCAATCTTCAGCGCCACCGGTGCACCAGAAATGTTGCGGTAGCGCGCATGACGCCAACCGTCTTCAACCGCGAGCCGTCGCTGCATCTGATCACCGTCGTTGACGGTTTCAAGTTTTTCCCAACGCTTGCCGTCACGGGAAAGTTCGATTACTCCCGCCTTCGCCGCCGCATCCGAGCCCAATCGGGCGTGGAAATAATCGGTCTGCCAGTTGTCCGGAATACTGATGCCAAAACTCTCGCCCGGGGCGATCTGCTTCTGTTCCAGCACCCGGACAAGGCCGGCGTAGCGGTCGCTGTCGAGCCTCACCTGGAGGGACGGCAGCGATTTCGCCAGCGAAAACGCTACAAATCCCGCGGCGGAATCGAACGGTTCGCCCATACGCCTGGCGTAAATTTCCTTGAGCGCCGTCGTAAGCATCAGCTCAACCGTCGGGGATAGTTCTCGCGCCGAAGGCATGGGCCGGGCAATCCAGTTGCGGTCGTTGGCGAAGGTGGCGGAAGCGAACTTCTCCTGGTGGCGGCGGGCGGAGTCGGCAGCCTGGCGGCGCAAATCGGCGATGGCGCGAAGAATCTTCCGCTCGTCCGAACCGCCGCGGAAAAGTTCGACCGCCTTTAACCCCTGCGCCATCAAAAGCCGCTCAGCATCCAGCCATCCTTCGATCTCCCAACCCAGATCATATCGCGTCTTGGGCAATTTTTCCAGCAGCGTTGACGACGCCCGACCGACTTCCTGGAACAGACTCGTCAGCTTGGAGGCCGTCTCTTCCGTCAATCGGCCGCACTTCTGCAACTGCTCGCGCGCCGAAGCGCAAAGGGCCGCATCGCGGACGCTTTCCTCGCGCCGATAGCCGTGCACGGTGGGTCCCTGATCGCTGTTGTGTTCAGCGAAAATTCGCATCGCCGCGGCAATCTCCTGATCGGGATAGAGCCGCTGGAATGCCTCCTCCCAGCAAGCGGCCGAATCGAAGCGCCCCGGGTCGAGAGCCCATTTGGCAACTCCGTAAAGAGCAATCTTGCTGGCCTGGCAGTTTTCCATCGGATTGGCGACAAACCCTGCGTATTGGCAGTCGGCCAGTCCGTAAGTCCGACCCAGCAGCAACCGGCCACGGCAATAGTCGTTCACTGGCCAGTTCCACCAAATGTAGGGCGGGCGGCGGAAATCGGCGGTAATCTTCGCAACATCCTCCGCCGTGATATCCGAGCAAATCCCGCGCCCAGTCCACATGATTTGCACGCGGCGATCAAGCTTCTCGCCGAGCTTTTTCTGATACGGGTGGCCCATTCCCGAATAAACATTCGGGCACATAATCAAGGGCGAGACATCCTTGCGCCGCTCCAAAAATTCGCTGACGATGCGGTTGCAAATCTCGGCGTGGAACTCAGCATCGGCGCTTCCGAAATCGTCGAAGAACACGGCAAAGCTGCGGAACCCCGCGTCGTACATCCAGCCGAGTTTCTGGAAAAGCGCGGCATAATCCTCTTCGCTGCCCTTGCGAAAGCTGCCACCGAGATGGATTGC
>CALYTX010000041.1 GCA_945487985.1 uncultured Verrucomicrobiota bacterium
AAAATAGCCTTCGGCGTCCATGCGGCCGATATCGCCAGAATGGAGCCAGCCGTTGTTATCGATGCAGCCGGCGGTCTGCTCGGGCATATTATAGTAGCCCTTCATGTTGCCGTAGCCGCGACAGCAGATTTCACCGTCAACGCCGACCGCGGAAAGCTCGCCGCTATCAGGGTCGATGATTGCCACTTCCACGCCAGGTAACGCCTGTCCAATCGTGGCGCACTTGCGTTCGATCGATTTTTCGAAATACCGGGTCATCGTCATTACCGGTCCCGACTCGGTAAGCCCGTAGGGATTGGTGATTTCGCGCATGAACATCTTCGTCTGGGCTTGGTGCATCCGATGCGTGGGACAGGCGCTCCCCGACATAATACCGGTTCGCAACGACTTGAAATTGTACCGGGTGAAGTCGGGGTGGTCGAGGATGGCGATGTACATCGTAGGCACGCCGTAGGGGGCCGTACACTGCTCCCGCTCGATAGGCTGCATAACCTGCACGGGAGCGAATCTCTCGCGCAACACCATCGTCGAGCCGTGATTGACGCAGCTCATAACGCCCAACACGCACCCGAAACAGTGGAAAAGCGGCACGGGAATGCACACTCGATCGCGGCTGGAGAGATTCTGGCATGCGCCGATCCAATAGCCGTCGTTGGCGATGTTGTAGTGCGTCAGCTGCACCCCCTTCGGGAAGCCCGTAGTGCCGCTGGTGTACTGCATGTTGACAACATCGTGGCAGGAGCAACCGCGCTGGCGCTCTACATAGTCGGCCCATGGCGTTTCATTATCAAGCGCGAGAATCTCGTTGAGCGAATACATGCCGCGGTGCTTTTCCCCGCCAAGGAACATTACGCGCCTGAGTTTCGGGAAGCGAGCGGAGACGAGCCTGCCGCGCGGGAAGGTCCTCAATTCAGGCACCAGGCCGTAAAGCACGTCCACAAAGTCACAGTCGCGATAGCCGCCGATGATGAAGATATTCTCGGCGTCAGACTGCTTAAGCGCGAAGGCGATCTCTTCTCGTTTGTAATTGATATTCAACGGCAGCAGAATGGCGCCGATTTTCGCGGCTGCGAACATCAGAACGATCCAGTGGGGAACATTGCTCGCCCATAACGCCACCTTCTCGCCGTGTTTAACACCGAGGCTCATCAACCCGCGGGCGAGCCTGTCGACCTCCTCGCCGAATTCGTACCAGGTAAGGCGGAAATCGCGGTCGGGATAGACGAGCGCATCATTCTCGCCGCAGCGCGCGATGGTTTGATCCAAAAGCTGTCCGAGCGTATATTCGTGCGTCACCGGCTGGTTGTGCCAGGCCACGCCGGTGGAGACACTCTGGCTGAAGGGTGGAATCGACGGCGCCGAGCCGAACGGATCGGTAAGTTTAAAGTCTGTCATTTTCCGTGTCTCGTTTCCCGTGTAGTTGAAAGTGCGAGCGCTCGAATGGCGAAGCGCTGACGGCGAGTTATGGCGAGGATCGGGCTCGAATTAGAAGGCCGATCAGCCATGGCGCCACCTCCGGTGAAACCACAGATACTGCTCGGGATATTGCCGGATGGCCGCCTCGAGCCGATCGTTCAAAAGTTGCGTGACCGCTGCGAGCGATGCATCCTTCACCGGCAGCACCGGTTCGCCACCGACGAGCCGGTAGCGGTAAGGCGCCACCCGCACGAAGGTGCCGACGACAATCGGCACCTGATAGCGCATCGCCAGACGGGTTGCGCTCGTGAAGGTATAGGCCGGCCGCCCGAAGAACGAAAGCCGCACCCCCTTTTTCGTATGCTGGTCGATGAGAACTGTCATCGCGGCATTGGTGTCGAGCCATTGCCGGATTACTGCGGGCGTAAAGCCGCGGTTCTTATCAATCACCTTGATGCGCCCGCGGAAATGGTGCTTTTCCAGCCATTTAGTAACGAACCGGGAATTCATAGCGCGCGCAATAGCGATCATCGGGCGTGCGAACGACAGCAAATTGGTAGCGGCTTCCCACGCTCCATGGTGGGCGCTAGCGATGATAATGGGGGTATCAGGGGTCTCGAGCAACAGCTTAACCGCCTCGGGACTGGCACCTTCAACCTCGAGATGTTCACGCCAGTTGCCGCCGCCAATCACACCGGGAACCAATAGCGCCTCGGCGATATGTCCGGCAAGATGACACCAGCTGGCCTTGGCGATACGCCGCGCCTGAGTAATATCGGCAGCAACCTTGCCCTTGATAAGATTCTCGATGGCGATGCGGCGACGGGAAGGGAAAAAAGTCCACAACAACGCGGCAAAACCCGCGCCCCAGCCGTAGGCATGGCGCTGGACGAAGCTCAACTTCATTGTCATCAAAACGAACTAAAACGTATCGACGCCGCTCGACCGTGTCCGTCAAGCCCTTCAACGGACGCAAACGCCTCAATCGCCGCGACCGTGTCGCGCAAATCACGCTCAGTGAAAGCGACAAAACTGTGGCGGCGGCGGAAATCGTCGGGCGTCAGCCCGCTGAACATGTTGGCTGCCCCGCCCGTAGGCAATACGTGGCTCGGACCCGCTACGAAATCTCCGGCGGACTCTGGGGTCCACGCGCCAGCAAAATCCGCCCCTGCGCTGCGCACCCCCTTCATCGTCTTGAGCGGATTCTTGGTCATGATTTCGAGATGCTCGGGCGCAAAACGATTGACGATTTCAACGCCCTCGGCCAAATCTGCAGCCACGACAATCAAGATTCCATCGCGGTCAATCACCCGCTCGACGAGCGAGCGACGTGAAAGCGTGGCGCACTGGCGGAGAATTTCAGCCTTAACCGCCTCGGCCGTGCTCCGTGAAGTGCAAACGCAAAGCGACTTTTCCAAACCGCTGCCGTGCTCGGCCTGCGAAAGCAAATCGGCGGCGATCCAGCGCACATCCACCGAGCCGTCGGTCAAGACGGCGATTTCGCTCGGACCGGCCACCTGGTCAATCGCCACGTAGCCATAGACTTGGCGCTTGGCCGCCGTCACATACGCGTTGCCAGGACCGGCGATTTTCTGCACCTTGCGGCACGTCTTGGTGCCGAACGCCATCATGCCGATAGCCTGAATGCCGCCCACGCGATAGATTTCAGTAGCGCCGGCGAGCTTGAGCGCGTAAAGCAGCACGGGGTTCACCTTGCCGGTTTTGCCCGCGGGCGTGGCCGCCACGATTTCCTTCACCCCGGCAACTTTGGCAAGCGTAACTGTCATGAGCGAGGTCGAAGCAAGCGGCGCCGTTCCTCCTGGGATATAAACGCCAACGCGATCCATCGGCGAGAAGAACTCGCCGAGCCTGCCGCCGCGGGCGGTTTCAATCGACCACGCCTGGCGTAGCGACGCACGAGAGAACTTTTCCACACGCCGGTGCGCGGCTTTGACCGCCTTGACCAACTCCGGGGCGAGCGAACGCTCGAGCGCGCCAAGCTCGGCCTCAACCTTGAGCGAGGCGCCATGGTAGCCTTCGAATTTGGCAACATACCTGCGCACCGCCCGGTCGCCCTCGCGGCGGATGGCAGCCAGCACTTCCGCAGCCGCCTTTTCCGCCTCCTCGGGGAAAGCCGGACGCGCATTGAACATCTCAACGCGCCTGTCCTTGGACTGAACTATCCTGATCATCGTCTTTTCCTGCCAGGCGATTGGTATCTGCGCACACTCAACGCGCGCCGCCGAGCATGCAAGTGAGCACACCCTCGACGGCGAGCTCGCCGTCGACATAACCCTTGGTTTCGAAAACGCCGATTACCTTGCGCAGCTTGACGGTTTTGGACACAACCGTAATTTTGTCGCCCGGACGAATCGGCTTGCGAAACTTCGCCTGCTCGACCTTGGCGAAAAGAAAACTCGCCTTCTCGCCGAGAAAGCCGCACGCGACCAGTCCGGCACCAGCAACCTGCGCCATGGTCTCGATCTGAATCACGCCCGGGCAGATAGGATTGCCCGGGAAGTGTCCCTTGAAGAAATCGTTCTTTTCGTTCGTATAGGTATACTCGCCGACCGCACCAGTTTCATCGGCCGCAATCAGCGTATCCACGAACAAGAACGGAGCGCGGTGAGGGAGCAGCTCAATACCAGGTTTGTTGTAGACATTCTTGAACTGGGGAATTTCCATAGCCATGAGAGCCTCCTTATTCGCCGACTTTTCTAAACACGAGAATGCCGTTGTGGCCGCCGAAACCGAGTGAACTGCTGAGCGCGACGCGGATTTCGCGTTTAACCCCAACATTCGGCGTATAGTTGAGATCGAGCTCGGGATCGGGGTTTTCGTAGTTGATTGTCGCCGGGCAATAGCCCTCCTTGATCGCCAACGCCGTCAGCGCCGCCTCAATTGCGCCGGTCGCGCCGAGGCAATGGCCGTGATAGGGCTTGGTGGAGGAAATGTTGATTTTCTTCGCACCCTCGACGCCAAAGACGCGCTTGAACGCAGTGGTCTCCATCGCGTCGTTGAGGTGGGTGGAAGTACCGTGGGCGTTAATATAATCGACGGTCGACTTGTCGTCAACGCCCGCGTTCGCAAGCGCAATTTCGATCGCCTTGACCGCTCCGTCGGCAGAAGGATCGGGGGCGGTGATATGGTAAGCGTCGCACGTCGAACCATAGCCGGCAAGCTCGGCGTAGATATTCGCGCCGCGCGCGCGGGCGTGCTCTTCACTTTCAAGAATGAGTATCGCCGCGCCTTCGCCCATCACAAAACCGTCGCGGTCGGCGTTGAACGGACGGCACGCCTTCTCGGGCGCGTCATTGAACTTGGTAGCCAAAGCCTTTTCCTTCATGAATCCGCCAACGCAGAATTCCATGATCGTGCCCTCTGCACCGCCGGCGATCATCACATCCGCCCGGCCGGCGCGAATCATATCCATGGCAAAGCCCAGCGCGTCAGTCGACGACGCGCAAGCGGTAACCACCACCTGCGCCGGACCCTTGGCGCCAAGCGCGATGGCTATGTTGCCGGCGCCCTCGTTGGCGATAAGTTCGGGAATCGCCAGCGGCGAAAGCCGATCGGGGCCACGGTCGAAAAGAATCTTGAACGATTCGCCAGTGACCTCCAGTCCGCCGATGCCGTTGCCCAGCATCGTGCCCACACGATCCATGTCGGGACGGAACCCGGCGTCGCCTTCAACCCCCTGGCGCGCGAAACCGGCATCCTTCCAGGCTTCAACGGCCGCAGCGACGGCATACTTCGAAAAGTCGGCCATCTTGCGCGCGTCCTTCTTGTCGAGCAAACCCCCGCCGATTGCATATTCCTCGAAATTCTTGAGCTCCGCGGCAACCTGGCAGGTGCAGCGAGAAGGGTCGAACTTTGTGATGCGCCCAATGCCCGGCTTCCCCGCCTTGACCGACTCCCAGGTGGCAGCCTTGCCGTTGCCAACGGCGGTCAGCATTCCAATGCCTGTGATCATTACTTTCTTCATGTACTTCCTCTTTTCTTTGATAAAACTGCGTTCTTTGTATTTACTGGCAGCCTACAGGTTCGGCCATGTGCAATAAGTGCCTCCATAAGTAAGCCCCGCCCCGAAGCCGACCATCACGATGCGCATTCCCTCGACGAGTTTGCCGGCGCGAACGGCCTGGTCGAGCGAAATCGGAATGGACGCGGCGCTGGTGTTGGCGGTTGTCTGTAAATTCAACCAGAACTTCTCCAGCGGCAGCTTCATCCGCCGGGCCGTGGCCTCGATAATGCGTGCATTGGCCTGGTGGGCGAACACGCGATCGAGTTCTTCCGGTCGCGTACCCAGTTTTTCGCAAAGTTCGCTGGCGACTTTCGCGAGCGTACGCACGGCAAAGGCGAAAACATCATGCCCCTGCAAAGTCATTTCCGGCAAAATCGGGCCCGCCTTCTCCGGTACACCCGTGCTGGGATTGATGGTCAACGAGTCCTTGCAGCCGCCTGAGCGGGCGATAAAGTGCGCGCCCTTGCCGTCGGCACCCAAAAGCGTGTGCGCCCTCGTCTTGAGCGACGCCGCGCCAGGCAACTCGTCATTTGCGAGCACCACCGCCCCCGCGCCATCGCCGAAAAGGATGCAACTCGAGCGGTCGGACCAGTCGACAACGCGCGTGAGCGCCTCCGTGCCGATGACTATCGCCTTCTTGTCAGGATAGAAATTGACAAACCCGCGCGCCTGTTCAAGCGCATAAATGAACCCCGCGCACGCCGCTTGCAAATCAAATGCCCCGGCATTAGTGCAGCCCAGCAAATCTTGCACAATGCACGCAGTCGACGGAAACGGATTATAGTCCGGCGTGGACGTGGCTACGACTATCAACCCGATTTCCTCGTTAGTCACGCCCGCCGCCTCCATCGCCAGCCGCGCCGCCTTCGCCCCCATCGTCGCCGATGTTTCGCCTTCGCCGGCCATATGCCGCGAATGAATTCCTGTATGTGAAAATATCCACTCGTCAGTAGTATCCAGCGAACGGGCTATATCATCGTTCGTAATGATTTTCGGGGGCAGATAGCTGCCGGTACCAATGACTTTAATGCCCATTTGTTTCCTCACAGGAGATATTTGACACTTATTATATCAAATTTATACGCAGGAATGGGCGGAAAAGCTGTCGCATGTGCAGGTTCAAGACCCCATGCAATCAAACGACATAAGCGTTATCGGACGAAGATCTTCAATCCCTCGCCGGTCACAACCAACGACCCATTCCCTTCACTGGTATCGGAAACATAGGCGGAAACGGCGTCGTCGGTTGCCGTATACAGACCGGGTCTGAGCCGCTTGCCGCCCAATGTCGCCGATCCGACGACAAACCGGTTTCCGTACAAATCGAGTTTGGAGTTTTCTTCGATCGACAGCGAACGCATTTTGAACTGTCCGTTCGCATCCGCAACCGTTACCTGTCCGTAAGCGCCGCCGCGAATGACAAGCGCGGCGTTTTTAAAGGCATCGACTTCGTCGGCTCCATAGCCATTGGCGCAAATCGGAACCGAAAACGTGGTCGTTGTCTTCCCTAAATTGTCCAGGTAAACCGTACCTCGACGATCGGCTTCCTCCGCCGTCGCGAGATAGACCGAGCCCGGCGTGGACTTGGTCGCGCCATCGGCAGTCGAGACGTTGAACGTTCCCGTAAAGGTTGAGAAATCAGCCCCCGGATTCGTCAGTTTGACGGCAATGCGTCCGCCATTTTGCTTGTCTCTGAAGCCGCGCGCCTGGAAAGAACCCGCGCCGGCCAACTCGCCAACCGTGAAATTGATCGACCCGCCGGCAGCTAAATTGTAACCGCCGCCTTGAGTATTGACAGGATTGGCGTTGGCAATCCCGTCCAGCGTCAGTTTTCCGCCGACCTTGACGATCATCGCCGCGCCGGGCTTCATATACCCATAGCTGTTGGACTGTCCGACGCCCGAGAGAACAGGTTCGAAAACAGAGTCCATCGTCGTTCCGGCTTCCGAACCGCGTCCACCGTGATTGCCGAGGGGTACGCCCGCATATTGCGCGCCGCCTTGTTGAACGGTACCGGCCTGCTCGGTGGTAAAGCCGCTGTCGGAAGCGACCGTCAAATCACCGCCGACGGTGCACCGAATCGCCCATACGACATTGGTATCCGGAGCGACGCTGTTGTTGAGTTTTTGCTCGAAGTAGCCGCAAAAGCCGATGAATGCCCCGTTTTCAAGCGTCACATTAGCCGGGAAAATATATTCGACGATCGGCGCAAAGTACCAGTTGCCTGAAAGGGTCTGATCTCCGGAGCCCGCATCGATCGTGCCGCCCGCAGAGTAAATACCCGAAAAACGCGAGGTGTTGTCCGGCGCGGAAATCGATGCGAATCCGTTCGGCAATGTCAATTTCGTATCGGCCGGAACATACAGGTTGACATGTCCGGCAAGCTGAATCCGGTCAAAGGTCCAGTCGACGCCTTCTTCATTCGTTACATATGCGCCGCGGTTGGGAGTGGAACCGGAGGTCATGTTGAGCGGATTGTTGAGATACAACACGCCATGCGTCATCGTGCCGTCTTTGAGATAAACCGTCCCCTCAGCCGCATACTTACCGGTGGGGTCGCCACCTGCGCGAACCGTCAGCGTGGCCGTGTCGACGGGGGTTTCGGTAATCAGCGCGACACGCCCGCCCGCACCGTTAAGTTGACTGTTGTTGCCGCAATACACGCCATCGGCGTGAATGACGCCGGACCCCGTGACGCTGGACGCCTCGATGAGGATGGAGCCCGCCGCGCCTGCCGCCAAGGGATCCGAGGCATTCGACTTTGCTCCATCGACACTGATTTCACCGTCGATGACGCATGCTCCCGTGACGGAAAGCTTGACCGCGCCGCCGCCAACTGCGGTTTTGGCGAGACTATCGGAGCCGATATTGCTCGCAAGTCCGATGTCCTCGGGATACTTCGGGTTTCCGTAGCAGCCGATGCTGGTCGATTCGAAACGCCCGCCATGCGAGGGGGAGCAGTTCTTTACATTGCTGGTCAACCGCTGCCAGCTGTGACCCTTTCCAACCGCCGAAATCGTTGCGCCGGAACCGAGCGAAAAGCTGCCGGCTTTAATCGCAAGCCGATAGACGTAATCGGCGCGCAGCGCCTCAAGCGTCAAACTTTTATTGCCTTGATTGTCCCAAACGACGCTTACGGGGTGGGTAATCGTACCTCCGTCGACCGTCATCGCGCCGGCAACCTCAAATAGTTTGAATAGCGAAGCGGCTGTCGGAAACGTCGTCTTGAAGGTAACGGTTCCCGTATAAGCTTC
>CALYTX010000042.1 GCA_945487985.1 uncultured Verrucomicrobiota bacterium
CTCAGATGCCGAGGTCGGTCAAGACCGCGCCAGCGGTGTTGACTGACCGAGTACAGTTGACTATCTTCGCGTCTTTTTGGTATAATCTCCAGCCGTTGCAGGAGAGATGGCAGAGCCTGGTTGAATGCACATGACTCGAAATCATGCATACCCGCAAGGGTATCGGGGGTTCGAATCCCTCTCTCTCCGCCAACCTTTTTTCTGCGGGCGTAATTCAATGGCAGAATAGGAGCTTCCCAAGCTTCTTACGTGGGTTCGATTCCCATCGCCCGCTCCAATTTTTGCATTATTGGGGATGATAAGTAGGCTTTCAGTTGCCAATTTGGCGCTTGTCGAAAAAGTGGAAGCGGAGTTTGCTCCGGGTCTAACCGTCATTACCGGTGAAACCGGCGCTGGGAAAAGTGTATTGATCGGTGCGCTGGAACTCGTGCTCGGCGCGCGCGCCGACGCTTCGGTCGTGCGCGACGGAGCCAAGGAGGCCGAGATAGAGGCCGTCTTCGACGACCGGTGCGTGCGGCGGACGATTACCCGCGAGGGTCGTTCGCGCGCTTGGATTGACGATGAATCGGTATCGATGGGGGAGTTGCGTCAGTTTGCCGGTTCCCTCGTGGATTTGCACGGACCTGGCGCTGGCGGCGAATTGCTCAATGAAGGCTTTCGGCGTGAATTGCTCGACGCCTGCGGTGGAATTGCGCTTGCGGACTATTCGGCCGCCTATTCCGAGCTTTGTTCCGTGCGCGCCCAAATCGAAGCGCTCGAGAGCATGGCCGGAAGCGAGGATGTCGACTATTTGCGTTATCAGGCCGGCGAGATCGGCGATGCCGCGCTCAGTGAACAGGACGAAACGCTCGGCGAGCGGCACGCCGCGGCCGCGCACGCCGAGGAAATCATCGCGCTGGCCAACGCCGCGACCGAGATCCTCGGCGGCGAGAACGGCGTGGGCGATTTGCTCGCTGCGCTGCGCGGCAAATTCGCCGCTCTCGCCCGCCATATGCCCCAGGCGGAAGAGTGGGTCGCCCAGACCGAGGCGCTTGCGCTTGGATCGGAGGAACTTTCGCGCACGGTGGCCGACGCGGCAGCCGGAATCGATGCCGGCGAAGAAAACCTTGACGCGCTTGACCAGCGCCTGACGCTGGTCAACCGGCTCAAACGCAAATACCGTGTTTCCACTGTCGCCGAGTTGATTGCCGCCGGCGAGGAGATTGCGGCGAAACTTGCGCAGCTTGAAGGCCGGGAAGAACGGCTTGACGATTTGCGGCGGCAGGAGCGTGCCGCGTTGGAGAAGACGCTCGCCGAAGGGCGGCAGGTTTCGTCGCTTCGAACGGAAGCGGCGAAGAAGCTTTCCGCGGCGATAACTGCCGAACTGCGAGAGCTCGGTTTTCTGCAGGCGAAGTTCCGCGTCGAAGTGCAGCCGCGCTCGGGCGAGCCTGCGGCTTCTGGTATCGACCGGATTGAATTCCTTTTCGCTCCCAACCCCGGCGAGCGGAATCGTCCGCTCGCGGACATCGCCTCGTCCGGCGAAATCGCCCGCGTTATGTTGGCGGTCAAGGCCGTAGCTGCCCGGCGCGCAGGGGCGGCGCACGCGCCAACGCTCGTGTTCGACGAGATTGATGCGAACATCGGCGGCGAAACAGCGCGTGCGGTCGGAGAGCGGCTCTCTGCAATTGCGCAGTCGAATCAGGTTATCGCGATAACCCATTCTCCGCAGAGTGCCGTTTATGGACAGCGCCATCTGGTGGTGTCCAAGGCGGTAGGGGAAGGGAGAACGCGAACGACAATCGAATGTGTCGAGGGCGATCGCCGCGTGGCGGAGATCGCGCGGATGCTCGGGGGCGAGAAGCTGACGAGCGTGGTAGGCAAACATGCCGCGGAGCTTTTGAGGCTCGCGCGACGAACGAGGTGAACGATATGGCCAAAGCGAAGAACGATGATACTGTGTTTTGCCGCTGGGAGCGGAATGGCGAGTTTGCAATTCATTTTACGCAAAACGTGTTCGACGAGAACAATCCCTTGGTTGCGGATGTGCTGAAGCGCGCCACTGGGTCGGATGCGCCGCGAGTTTTGCTCGTGGCCGACGGCAATGTAGTGCAGCGGACCGAGGGTCTGGGTACGCGTATCGGCCGCTATGTCAAGGCGAATGGAATCGAGCTGGCGGCTCAGCCGGTGGTGATGGGCGGCGGCGAGAAAATCAAGTCTGATGGTCTGAGGAGCGCGTCCGAGATTCTCAACGCCGTCATCGACGCGAAAGTCGGCGTCAATGATGCGATACTCGTCATTGGCGGGGGAACGCTGCTCGATCTGGCCGGCTACGCTGCCGCGCAGGTCCGCGGCGGAATCAATCTTGTCCGCATGCCAACAACGATCGCTTCGATGATCGACGCTACCTTCGCCGACGAGGCGGCGATCAACACCCCGGGTGTCAAAGACGCTTTGCGCGTTCCTTCGCATTGCGCGGCGGCGATCATCGACTTCGGTTTCGCCCTCACTGTTCTGGACGGCGTCTGGCGTGGCGGCGTAGGCGAGGCTGTCCGTTTCGCGGCCGTTCGCGACGCGGCGCTGATGAAGCGAATCGCCAAAGCGGCCGAGCAGCTTAAAAACCGCGATCTTAAGGCGATGACGGCGATGGTTCGCGGCGTTGTCGAAGCGCGCGCGAAAAAGGGGGCGGATGGGTTTGCACTCTGGTCGGCCGGGCGGCTGGAGGCGATGAGTTCATATAAGCTTCCCCATGGCTATGCCGTGCCAATCGGAATTTGCATCGATTGCGCCTACGCCGTGGCCAAAGGCGTTCTCAAACCGGCAGATCAAGAGCTCGTTTGCCGCGCTTTGTCCGAATGCGGCGCTCTTGACGGGTTGGTGCACAGCCGTCATCTGCTTTCGCAGGCTGACAACATCCTGCTCGGGCTCGACGCCTGGAAACTGTCCTCCGGTTCGCCAGGGATTGTGTTGCCGGCGGGCTTGGGTAAGCAGATGGTCGACGAGGAGCCAGACCGCGAACTTCTGCGTCAGGTGATAAGAGATTTTCTCCAGGCGTCCATGGAGGGATGAAATTTGATAGAATATTAGTCATATGAAAAAATTGCTTGTTTTGACTGTTCTTCTTGCGTCGTTCGCTCACGCAGCCAATGTTGTTGGCGTATCAGTGAAGGCGCTTGATGGTTTCGGTGGCGACACCAGCTCGGTGCTTGCTCTCTGCCAGACGAAAGAAGGCTCGCCTTACGACGAGGCTACCGTCTCGCGAGATGTCAGCCAGCTGAAAGCATCGAAGGAATTCCAGGAGATTTCCGCCGACGCCCGCCGGCTTGGCGATGGGGTCGAGGTCGTTTTCTATGTCAAGCGTAAGATGCGCTATCAAGCTCCACTCAAGGTCGATGGAGCTGAGGCGGCGAGCGTATCGAAGATTGCCGACAAGGCGGAATTGCTCGATGGCGCGCTTTACGGCGACGGCGATTTCGCCGAGGCCGCCGCGCGGGTGCGTGCCTATTATGCCACCAAGCATTACCCTGACGCAAAAGTCACCGCCGTGCCGACGATGATCCCCGGCGGCAATAACTGCCATCTTACGCTGTTGATTGATGAAGGCAAGCGGCAGAAGATTGTCGGCTACGAGTTTGTCGGCGCGGACAATGTCGATCACGGCGCGTTGCGTGAGAGTATCGGCGTCTATCCGTGGTGGAATCCGATCGGATGGGTTAGCGACAATCCCGTCACCGGCGAGCAGTTGGCACAGTCGGTCGCAAAGATTAAGGAAGCCTACCGGAATTTGGGCTACCTCGATGTCGTGGTTGGCGCGCCCGAGCGTGTGCCTATGGAAGACGACAAGGCAACCGTTCGCTACCAGATTACCGAAGGAACGCGCTACAAAATCGGCAGCGTTTCCGTCGAGGGGCTTAAAACCTATCCTGTCGCCGCATTGCAGAAGGAATGCGAACTGTCCGCGCTGCCAGGCCGGATCGCCGGCGCGAAACTGCTCGACGAAACCGCCCGGAGCATTGAAATTGCCGTCGGCTCGGGAACTGCGGGGTTGGCCGATACGCATGTTGCCTATCGCCAGATTCCTTGCGAAGATGCCGACGACAAACTCGATTTCGTCTTCGTGGTCGAAGAAGGCGTGCCGGTCGTCATCAACGAAATCAAAATCACCGGCAACGACTATACCAAGGATAAGGTGATCCGCCGCGAAATCGAGCTTTCGCCAGGCAACCGCATGCTCGCAGACCGCGCCGAAAGCAGTCAGAAGAAACTCGAGCAGCTGCACTATTTCAGGCGGGTTAGATACTATCTGCAAGAGACGGATCTGCCCAAGAGCGCCGCTGGCGAGGAATATCGCGACCTGGTGTACGAAGTCGAGGAAGCGAACACCGGCAACTTCTCCTTCGGCGTTGGCGCCAGCTCGGTCGATTCCGTGTTTGTTTCCGCCGAGATCTCGCAGTCGAACTTCGATCTCTTTGCGCCTGGGAAGTTCTTCCGCGGCGGCGGACAGAAGGCGCGCGCGTATGCGCAGGTCGGCCCGCGGATCCAGACCTACGAAATCGGTCTTGCCGAGCCGTACTTCCTTGACCGTTATCTGGAGCTTGACAGTTCAATCTTCCGCCGGATGCGCTGGTACGACGATTACGACATTATCCGCACGGGGGCCGCCGTGTCGATGAACTATCCCGTAAAGTTCTGGCACTCCTGGGATCCTTTCGGCCGTTTCGGCATTCGCCTTTCGGGTGAATTCATCGAGTTTGATGATATCGAGGGCGGAACCTGGCTCTACAAGGGCAAGGAAGTATCGCTTCGGGAGGAAGAGCGCAAATACGGTGATGCGTTCGAACCGGTCGTACGCCTCTTCTGGGCCCACGATACGCGCGATAGCAACCGTATTCCCACCAAGGGTTCGCGCACGCAGCTATTCGCCGACTACGCTCCTTTCGGCGACAATGAATATTACAAACTCGGCTTCAATCACCGCAGCTATTTCACCCCCTGGAAGCGCCTCAAACATGTTTTGATGGTGGCGTTGCGAGTCGAGACGATCGATGGCATTTCCGACGATGTGCCGATTTACAACCGGCTATTCCTGGGCGGGCCGAAATCAATCCGCGGCATCGAATACCGCGGGGTCTCGCCGTACGCGCGCAAGCTTGACGGCAACGGCGATGTCACGCGCAGCTACGCCCCGTGGGGCGGACAGACGCTCGCATGCGCGAATATCGAGTATACCGTTCCGGTGTTTGCAATGCTGCGTCTGGCGGCGTTCACCGACATCGGTTCGGTGAGTGCAGACGAGTTCGATCTGAGCGACGATTTCGCGTGGACGGCCGGCATTGGCATTCGCCTCGATATTCCGATGTTCCCGGTGAGGCTCGATTTCGCCGCGCCCATCGAAAAACCCGACCATGCCGACGAGGAAGTGTTCAGCTTTACCGTCGGGTACGATTTCTAAGACTACGGAGAAAAACGATGAACAAAACCTTTCTGCTTGTTTGCGCATTCGCGCTCGCTTCCGTCGCCGGACGCGGCGAAATCAAAATCGCCACCGTCGATATGATGATGCTCGTGCGCAACCATCCAAGCTACGATACCAACAAGTCGATGCTCGTCTCGACCGAGAGCGATTACCAAAAGCGCGTGGATGCTATCCGCAGCGAGCTTGAGGCCACCCAGGAGGAGGGCAAGAAACTCGCCGAGGAGTATCGCAACCCCATGCTTTCTCAGGCCGAAAAGGACAAGATCGAGAAGAAACTCCAGCAGGTGCAGGAGCGCTTCATGCGCCAACAGCAGAACATGCGCAACCAGGCCATGTCTAACCAGCAGAATCTCGCCGACCTCGAAGCGCGGCTTTTGAAGGCGCAGGCCGCCGATCTGAAAAAGCGCATCGCCCGCTATGCCGAAAAGGCCGGAATTGATCTGATTGTGGATTCGGCCGCCGCGCTCTACGCGCGTAAGTCGTTCGATGTTACCGACCAGATACTCAAGGATATGGGAGTGGACCCGAAGGCCGCCAAAGCCAAGGAGAGTGATGAAAGCAAGTGAGCTGGCAAAAATCCTCGACGGCGCGCTCGAAGGCGACGACGTCGAGATTGTCGCCTGTGGCGGTCTCGAAGAGGCGCGCGCGGGCGATTTGAGCTTCTGCAAGGATCCCAAGCACGTCAAGCTCGTCGAGGCCACCAAAGCCTCTGCCGTGCTGCTGCCCCGCGATTGGGATCGCGGCGCGCCGTGCACAATCATCCGCGTCGAGGATCCCAACCGCGCCTGTATGGACGCCGCCGAGATTTTCGCACCGTCGGAGCCGCGTCGCGAACCTGGCGTCCATCCTACGGCGATAATCGATCCGGACGCGCAGGTCGGTCGGGGAGTTCATATCGGAGCCTATACGATTGTCGAGAAGGGCGCGATAATCGGTGACGGAGCGATTATCGAGGCGCAAGTGTTTATCGGCGAGAACTGCCGCGTCGGCGAGAGAACCCACATCTACCCGCAGGTGTCTTTCCGCGAAGGGACTGTTTGCGGACGCGATTGCATCATCCATTGCGGCGTGCGCATCGGCGGCGACGGCTATGGCTTTAATACCGTTTTCGACCCGGGTTCGCCCGTTCCGCGCATTGAGAAGATACCGCAACTGGGCATCGTCGAAATCGGCGATGGAGTGGAAATCGGCTCTAACACGACGATCGACCGCGCTCGCATCGGCCGAACCTACATCGGGCCGATGACCAAGATTGACAATCTCGTGCAAATCGGGCACAACGTAAAGATCAAAGGTTTCAGCGGACTGATTGCGCAATCGGGAATCGCCGGCTCCACCGAAATTGGTCGCGGTTGTCTGATTTGGGCGCAGGCTGGAGTTTCCGGGCACATCAAGATTGCCGATGGCGTGCAGGTGGGACCGCAGGCCGGCGTTCCGCAGTCGCTTGACGGATCGGTCAAATATGTCATTGGCGCGCCGGCGGAATCGATGAAGGATTTCGGCGCGCGCGTGCTGCTGCCGAAGTTGCTGGCCAAGGCCCGCGCGGAAATCAAACAGCTCAAGGCCGATATCGCCGCACTTAAATCTGCGAAATGACCGCAAATGGCGAATGCGTGCGCATCGAGCGTCCCTTGCGTATCGACCTCGGCGGAGGCTGGTCGGATACGCCGCCGATTTGCTTTGATTGCGGCGGGGCGGTTTTAAACGTAGCCGTCACGCTGGAAGGCGTTCGCCCGGTGGTGGCGGAAGTCGTTCGCATTTCCAGACGCGAGGTTCAGGTGGAGTCGGTCGATTTGCGTCGGCAGACCGTCCTTAGGCGCAAAAGCGAAATCTACGCGCGCAAGAATCCTCGCGATTGGTGCGCGCTCGTGAAAAGCGCCCTGACGGTAACCGGTTATGACTTTGCCGAAGGCGGGTTGTCGATTAGGATTTTCGCCGATGTGCCCAAAGGCAGCGGCATGGGCACGAGCTCGATTCTCGGTTCGGCTCTCATCGAGGCGCTGTTGGCTGTTCGTGGACAGAAACGGCGCGTCGGAGAAATCGCCGCGCTGACGCTGGCGCTCGAACGCGATATGTCCACCGGCGGCGGATGGCAAGACCAGCTCGGCGCGATGATTCCTGGCGTGAAACTGATCGAGAGCGGATCGGGTGAAAACCAGCGTCTGCGCATCCGACGCCTGCCCGGGATTGCAGAACAGGCGTTTGCGCGTTTTCTCTCCGATCGGGCGGTTTTGTATTTTACGGGACAAAAGCGCATGGCCAGGAATATCCTGCGCGGGGTTGTCGATTTCTACCAGCGCAATCCCGAAGGAATCGCCAAGGCGATTGTCTCTTCGCTGAAAAAAGACGCGCGCGCCGGTTTCGCGGCAATCGCCAAAAGCGATTGGCCGCGTTTGTGCGCGATTGTCAATTCCTACTGGCTTAATAAGAAAGCCCTCGATCCGGGCAGCACGAACCCGCAGGTCGAGATGATTATCGCGCGAATTGCCCCCTGGACGGATGCGGTTTCACTTACTGGCGCGGGCGGCGGCGGGTTCTTGTTTGCCATCGCCAAATCGCGCGCGCAGCGCGCGAAAATCGAGACGGTTCTCCGTTCTGCTGGCAATGGTGGGCGCATCTATAGTTTCGCCGTCGATCGGGGAGAAAAAGAATGAAACCGGCGCGTAAGAAGGTTTTTGTCTCCGGGTGCTATGATTTGCTCCATTCCGGACATGTTGCGTTTTTCGCCGCGGCCGCCAGGCTCGGTGATGTATATGTGGGTATCGGCAGCGATCGTAATATCGCGCGTCTAAAATCGCGCGCGACGATCAACCCCGAGACCGAGCGCCTCTATATGGTCAAGGCGATACGCTATGTTAAAGACGCCTGGATTAATTCCGGAATGGGACTGATGGATTTTGTCGCGGAGGTCGACCGGCTCAAACCAGATATCTTTTTCGTTAATTCCGACGGCTATAGCGACGAAAAAGCCGCTTTCTGCCGGGAGCGAGGGATCGAGCTGGTCGTAGCCGAGCGTGTTCCGGCGCAGGGGTTGCCGGCGCGTTCGACTACGAAGTTGCGTTCATGCTTGGCAAGGAAGGAGGAAAATGCCAGTCTACGTGTATGAAGCGCGCGAGAGCGCAGGTGGCTGTGCGAAATGTGCCCGCGGGTTCGAGGTGGTGCAGTCGATCAACGACGAGCATATCAAGTTCTGCCCAGACTGCGGAGCCGAGGTTTACCGCGTACTCCAGCCT
>CALYTX010000043.1 GCA_945487985.1 uncultured Verrucomicrobiota bacterium
AAAATAAATTTTCATAGGGTTTTATTGGGCTTTTTTGAAAACTGGGATAAATTACACCAGAAAAAGTGGGATAAGGGTGGACTGCATAGGCGAGTAGATTTTGCTATAATTACGATTATGGAAACCATTCCCAGCTTTCAGGTAGACCATACGTTGATTGTTCCCGGCATTTACGTTTCGCGCATCGATGCCGTCGGGGGGGATTTTGCCACCACCTTCGACGTGCGCATGAAGCGCCCCAACGTCGAGCGCGCGATTTCCCCGGCGGCCATGCACACCATCGAGCATGTCGTGGCCACGTTTTTGCGCAACGATCCAGTTTGGAAGGACCGTATCGTTTATTGGGGGCCGATGGGATGCCTTACCGGCAGCTACCTTATCGTGAAAGGTCGCCCGAGGCCGCAGGAGATTTGTCCTTTGCTTATCGCCGCTTTCGAGCGCCTGCGCGATTGGGACGAGGAAATTCCCGGGGCGACGGCGGTGAACTGCGGCAATTACACGCTTCACGATCTAACGGGGGCGAAAGCGGAGGCGGCGCTTTTTGTGCAAATATTGCAGGCGCAGCCATCGTTCGAGTATCCCCTTGCGCCGCGGGCAAAGACTGGTCGCGGGGAAGTGTTTCACGATTCGTAGGCCGGGGCCGGAAGCGCCGCGGGCAGCAGGAAAATGGATACGCCAATCGCCATCGTCGGAATGAGTTGCCGTTTCGCCGGTTGCGGCTCGCCCGCAGCGTTGTGGAATGCGGTCATGGCCAAGCGCAGCATGCTCACCGTTCCTGGTCCCGACGCGGAACTGCCCGTCGGCCAGCGCAGCGTGTTCGGCGGCGCCTATCCGGTGCGGATCGGCCAGATTGACAAGCTTTATTCTTGTGTGCCGTCGATGCAGCATTTCCCGCGTCAGGTCAACGCCGGCGAGAATCAAGATCTTTATTTCGCCACCCAGCTCGCCTTCGACGCGCTTGGCGACGCCGCGATGCATCCGGCCCGTGCCAAGCAGCAGTGGCGAGGCTCGGTGCGTTTTGGCTATGCGCCGCCGTTTAACGCTTCGACGGTGAACTGGCTGCAGCACACGGCGTTTCTCGACCAGACGATGGAAATTCTGCGCCGGTTCATGCCCAAGGCGCCGGAATCGAAACTCGAAGAGGTTCGCCTCAAGCTCGCCGAGTCGCTGCCGGCTCCCAACGCTTCGTCGTTTCTGCTCGGCTCGGGGTTTCGCTTCGTTTCGTGGATTGCCCGCGAATGCCGTTTCGCCGGCGCGGCGACGATTATGGATGCGGGCAACCTTTCTGGCGGGGCGGCGATTCTGGACGCGGTGGAGGATCTTCGCTGCGGCAATGCCGATGTTGCGCTCGCCGGCGCGCTCACGCCGCCTTTGAGCCGAGCTTATCTTGAGGGACTTGCAGGTGAAGTTCAGTTCTCGACCCGCCCAGAGCTGCGTCCGTTTGAAGAAAACCCCTGCGGCACGATTCCCGGCGAAGGCGGGGCGTTTTTCGTGCTCAAGCGTCGCGAGGACGCCCTGCGCGACCATGATCGCATCTATGCGCTGATTCGATCGGTGGCCATCGGCCACAGTCCGGATGACGATCCGTCGGCCATGTTTGCCACGGCCACCGAAGATGCGGGAATCCCCGTTAGGACGATTGGTCTCGTCGAGGCCGATGGCTCCGGCATTATGCAGATGGAGCGGCGGGAAATCGATATCATCCGCCGGCTTTGGGGCGAACATCGTCCGGGCGGACCTCTCGTCGGCGTAGGTTCGGTCAAAGGCAATATCGGCCATACGCTCAAGGCGGCAATTTCGGCGGGCGTGGTCAAGACCGCGCTCGCGCTGTGGCACCGAGTGTTGCCGCCGCAGCTGTCGCCGGTCAAGCCGAGCGAAGATATCACCGGGCCGGAATCGAGCGCGTATTTGCTTTCCGAGGCGCGGCCGTGGATTGCCGGCGACAGCGCCAATCCGCGCCGCGCGGCGGTGATGGGCTTCAATTTCGATCCGTGCAATCCGGAGGTGGATGCCAGTCGCGGCGGGCGCAGCGCAGTGATTGTACTGGAGGAAGAGCCGGAGGAACGTCGATGAAGGAAGACTTCGGGGAGATTTCCGGCAGCGAGTTGGTGGTCGTCGCGGCGGCGGACGAAGAGTCGCTTAAGCGGGCGATCGACAGGTTGATCGGTTTTCTCAACCGCGTGCGTTCGGTCTCGCTCGCCGATATCGCCTATACGTGTTCGCTCGCAAAGGGTCCTGCGCGGCTGGCGGTCATCGCTTCGTCCGTCCGCGAACTGCTCGAGCGCCTTTCCAGCGCGCGCAGCCGTCTGGAGTCTCCCACGACGGTCAAGATCCGCGATAAGGGCGGCGTCTACTATTTCCGCGACCGCCTGCTTGGCGAGGGCGGGGGAAAGCTTGCGTTTGTCTATCCCGGCGTGTTTTCGTTCTATCCCGACATGCTGCGCGAGCTGGCGCTGTTCCACCCCGAATGCCGAGCGCCTTTTGACGAGCTGGAAGAGGCCATGGCCGGCGAGCGCGATTTTACGCCGTCGAATTTCATTTTCCCGCCTGCGCAATATTACCGCCGCGACGCCGATATTTTCAGTTCCGGTGCTTACGCCCAGGCGCTCGTTTCCGTCTTCGCCGCGAGTTGTTCGCTCACGCGGCTGATGTCGCTTTCGGGGTTGTCGCCCGACGGGGTTGTGGGTTTCGCCGGGGGCGACCTTGCTGCGGTGATGCGCTCGGGCGCGGCCGGGGCGGACAATTCGCGTCCGGAGCGCATTAAGATTTACCGAGGAATCTACAGCGTCGTCGACAAGGCGGTTGAGCACGAAGGATTGGCGTCCGTTTCTATGGTCACGGTTGTTTTTCGACGCGAGGGCGATGCGGAGACGGCGGCGCGGAATTTTCCCGAAAACAAGGTTAAGCTCGCCATCGATTTTTCCCCCCGCAGCAAAACCTTCGCCGTCGCGCCGGATTTTGAGGAAGAGATGGTCCGCGCGTTTGCGGCCGTCGGCGGTCGGGTGGTGAAGAAGCTTGCCTCGAACCGGCCCTTCAACACGCCCTGGTGCGCCAAGATCGTGCCGGCCTTGAAGAAATTCGCCAGTTCCTGGATTCGCTCCGCGCCCGAGTGCGAAATCTATTCCTGCGGTACGGCCGCCAAGCTGCCCCCCAAGCCGCGCGCCGTCCGCGACGAGACGGCCGAGCGTTGGAGTCAGCCGGTGCGGCTTACAGAGACGATTCGCAGGATGCACGACGACGGCTACCGCGTGTTTATCGAGGTGGGACCGCGCGGACAGGTGACGAGCGCGATCGAGGATATTCTCGCCGGCAGGGAATTCGCCGCGTTTGCGGTCGATTCAATCCATCGCCGCGGCATTCTACAGCTTCAGCATACCTTTGCCCAGCTCGCCGCCCTTGGAGCCGATCTGCAACTCTCGCCTTTTTCTGCGCGTCGGGGCGGACGCAAACTCGAGTTCGATTCGCCTTTCGCGATGATTTCAATGGAAGTCGCCGCCGAGCGGGTTATGCCGCTTTCGCGCATGTTCCCGAAATTGACGCTTTTGGGCGACGAGAAGAAACTCATCGGCGCCGAATTCCTCGCCGAGCCCAAGGGTCGCGGCGCGAAGGCCCAGCAGCGTGCCGCCGCGCTGGCCGAGCAGGCCCGCAAGCAGCGCCAGTTCGATTTCGGCGCGGTCTATCCGCTGGTCTCCGACGCGGCGGAACTGTCGGCGAGTCCCGGGGTTTCGTGCGAATACGCCAAGGAGTTTTATCACAACGAACTGCCGTTTCTGCTTGATTTCGCATATGGCAACAGCCAGCTTAGCTATACCGATCCGAATCTGCGGGGGCTCGTTCTGCTGACGATTCCCGTTGGCGTGGAGATAATGGCCGAAACCGCCCGCCGCGTGATGCCCAGCCGCGTGGTCGTGGCGATTGAAGATTTCTCCTGCCGGCGGATGGCGCAGTTCGTGAAGGGCAAGATGGCGCTTTTTATTCGCGCCGAGCGCGTGGCCTGGTCCGATTTGCAATACGCGGCGGTCAAGGTGCAAATCCGCGACGATTCTCCGAACTCAGCCTATACCTGGCCGATTATGGAGGCGACCGTCATTCTCGCTGCGGAGCCGCCAGGGGCGCAGAGCGCCAGGGTCGATCCGCTCTCCAAGCCGCGCGCCGTGCATTGGTCGGGGCGCGAGATTTACCCGTCCAAGCTCGGCTTCGGCAAGCGCTTGCGCGGCATAGTCTTTGCCGAATCGTGGGGCGAGAACGGGCTCGATTATGAAGTGGCGGTTCCCGACCCTGCGGACAGTCTGAGCTTTACGCGCTTCCCGCTGTGGGAGGTCGATCCGCTGTTGCTCCAGACGGTAGTCAGCGGGTTTTTGCTTTGGCGCAGCCACGACCGTTTCCCCGGCGCGTTCTCCTATCCCTTCCGTTTCCGGCGCCTGGAGCTGAAAGGCGCCTTGCCTGGCGCCGGCTCGAGACTCAACTGCTATTTGCGCCTTTCCGGGGTCACGCCCAAGTCGCACATCTGCGACATCACCGTCACGGCCGGCAACGGCAACGCGGTCATGGAAATCTCCGGCTGGGAGGAGATTACTTCGCGCATTCCCAAGGAGTATTGCCAACTTGTGCTGCAGCCGGCATCGAGTTTCATCACGGAGACGATTCCGCCCGAGGCGCTCGGCGTTTCCGCAACGGATGTGGCCTCGGCCTTTATAACCGATGTTCCCTACCCGATGTTCGAGCGCGACGAAGAGTTTTGGCTCAAAATTCTCAGCCATGTCGTGCTCAATGCCCGCGAACGGCGCGATTTCGGTTCGCTCGGCGGTTCCACTCCGCGCCGCACCGAATGGCTCTTCGGCCGCATCGTCGCCAAGGAAGCGGTGCGCCGGTTTCTGCGCGATTGCTATCAGGCGCGCTGGAGCTACGCCGATGTGGATGTGTGGAAGAACGACAAGGGCAAGCCGATCGCCATTGGCGCGTGGAAGGACAACATAACCTCCGAAATCGACGTGGGCATCGCGCACACCGCGCAATTCGTGGTGGCGGTCGTGGCCGCCAACATGCGCGTGGGAATCGACGTGGAATCGGTCGCGCGCGATCTTTCGGAGGAATTCACGCGGGGCGTGTTTGATGCCGACGAACTCGATTTCGCCGCGCAGGCACCCAACGCCGCACAGGCGGTTATCCGTTTCTGGTGCGCCAAGGAGGCGGTGTCCAAAGCACTGGGAACGGGCATCCGCTGGTCGCCGAAGGAAATGAAAATTTCCGGCTACGAGTTCGACAGCGGAAGCATCCGCGTGCGTCTCACGGGCGAATGGGCGGCCAATTTTAAGAAATTCATCGGGCGCGACATCACCGTGCGTTCGCGCATAATCCGCGATCATGCATTCGCCTCCTGCTTCATACCGGTTTCCATGTTCGTCAAGGAGAGCGAAGAAAATGAGTGAACAATTCCCCGAATTCGTCTGTCCCTACGCCAGGCGTCTCGCGGCGCGGTCGCGCCCCTTCGCTCTGCAGGCCTACGACTCAAAGCGCAAGCTTTCCAGCGGGGAGGCGGCGGACAAGGGTTTTTCGACCGATCCCTTCGGCGAATTGTCGTCCGCCGCCAAATGCCGCGGAATACGGCAGCGGTTTCCCGATCGCGTGCTGGTGATGACGAGCAATCGCTGTTTTATGAATTGCCGCCACTGCACGCGCCGCGGAATTCTCTCCCGCAGCGAGGTAGTTGAAAGCGAAGAAGATCTGCGGCGGGCGGTCGACTATGTCAAGGCCCGGCCCCGGGTGCGCGATGTGCTTTTGTCGGGAGGCGACATCCTGACGCTGTCTGATGACCAGGTCATGCGTTTCGTCGATGCTTTCGCCGCGCTCGGACAGATCGATATCGTCCGCGTATGCACGCGCGCGCCGTGCGTCAACCCTCTGAGGATTACCCCCGCGCTCGCCCAGGCGCTCGGCCGCTCAAAGAAAGTGTGGGTGAACACGCAGTTCAATTGTGTCGATGAAGTAACGGACGAGGCGAAGCGCGCCGCCGCCTTGTTGGTCGAAGCGGGCGTTCCAGTTTCTTGCCAGACGGTTCTTCTGAAGGGCGTCAACGATTCAGCCGCGGCGATGCTGCGACTTTTCCGTGCGTTGAGCGCCGCGCGCATCCGTCCGTATTATGTTTTCATGTGCGACCCCGTTGCCGGGATCGACCATTTCCGGGTAAGTCTTGCCAAGGCCCGCGCAATTGAAGAAAAGTGTGCGCGTTCGATAGGCGGGCTTTCACTGCCGCGCTTCGTGTGCGATTTGCCTGGCGCGAAGCGCAAGCTTCCGCTATCTGAGGTAGAGCCATAGCCGCCCAGAGCTCTTGTTCGTGGTGGTGGCGTCCTGTCGGGCAGACCACTCCGATTTGCTGCCGTCGGCAAAAAACGAGCGTACTTGCCAGCAGTAAAGGGTTTCGCGTTCAAGCGATCTGAAGGTTTGGCGTTCGGCGGAGGTAAAGGTGTTGGCGATTGTCTGTTCCTCGGTATGTTCCGCGGTGGCGATTGTTGCGAAGCCCACGGATTCGATGAAGAGTCTGCTGTCGCTGTTGCTCTTGAAATCGCCGACGCAGGAATAGATGTGCAAGCTCGCGCCATCGGGTACGCCGTCGAGCGGCACGATGAAGTGCTGCATCTTCTCTTCGGTGGCGGCTATTCGGCCGATGATGTTGGTAGTGTTGTCGCTTATATACGCTACCGGGGCGTGGTGTTTGTTGGAGTTCTTGTCTTTTTGCGCGCGCATCACCAGCAGCAGATTGGCGTAGCTTTTAAGGCCTTTGAATATGAGCTCTCCGCTTTGATCGGACGTGCCGATGCGCACTATGCCTGAGGAGTTGGTGGGCGCGTAAAGCCGCACGCCAGAAAAATCCGGGTAGAGTGATATGAACTTGTCGGTTAGCTGGGTAGTCGTGTTCCGGTTGCTGAACGCCTCAAAAGTGTAGTTGGTGGTGAATTCGGCGTAAAAAGGCACGATGATGGAACGAAGCACCAATATTTGGTTAGACACCGCCCCGGAGGGATTGTCCCATTCGGCGGTGAAGCGGTCGGCGTAGATGCGCGATGTTCTGAGGTTTGCAGGCGAGGGCGAAGCGTTGGCGGTAATTACGGTTAATGATGAAATTCCCCATCCGGTGGTGGTGTTGTTCGCTGCGGAGAGTGCTAATTTGAACCGTGAAAATTCATTGTCGGCGGGAACTTCGATGGTCTGGTCGATGAAGGAATCTTTGGTGGGCGAGTATTCGCAATAAAGCGCGCGATCTGGAAGTTCCCGTCCGTCGACGACGGGAATCACCAATAGCCGGCGCCCGGATTCGCTGGAAGATTTCACTTTCATCTCCAGACGCAGAATTGGCGCGGCGAAATCGGGCGAGAGCGCATATTCCTCGGCACTGTTGAACCGGATGTTGGCGGAGACGGTGGTGCTGGTATTGCTGTACGAATCGATGCCGCAGGTCGTCCACCCATTGGTGGTGCCGTTGGGGCAGGCGGCCAAGGCGGCAATATCGACGGAATAGGAAATTTGGTTGCAGGCGGCTTTCATCGCCGGCAACGCCAACAAACTGGCGAGGAAAAAATGGAGTATCTTTGCCACTCAAAGAAGTATATCATATATTTGGAGTTGTTGGATGATTGAGTTAGATAATCGAAAAGCTCAGATGCACTTTTGCTCAGATGCTCAGAAGCCGAGGTCGGTCAAGACCGCGCTAGCGGTGTTGACTGACCGAGCACGGCGGCAGGGCAAGGTTCCATCCGGCGGTGTATTTTGGTATAATCAGCAAAAAATTTTGGGTGATTGGAAAATGGCGAAAGACAATTACGGAGCAGAAAGTATCAAGACCCTCGACCCGGTGACGCATATCCGCATGCGACCGGGCATGTATGTAGGCGAACCTGGCACGGGTGCCATGTACCACGATTGTATTTACATCCTCATGAAAGAGGTTGTGGATAACGCTATTGATGAATTTGTCCAGGGTTTCGGCAAGAAAATTGATATTAATGTCAATTATGATTCCGGTGAGGTGAGTGTCCGCGACTATGGCCGCGGCATTCCGCTTGAGAAGGTGGTGGACTGCGTCTCGCAGATGAACACTGGCGGCAAATACGATAATGAGAACTACCAGTTCTCCGCCGGCATGAATGGCGTGGGAACCAAGGCCGTGAATGCGCTTTCCGAGTTTTTCGAGGTACGGGCGTTCCGCGACGGCGAATACAGCGAGGCCTTTTTCAAGGAAGGGCGATTGCAGTCGAAAAAGCGCGGCAAGTGCAAGCAGCGCGAGCCCGATGGCACGTTTATCCGTTACAAGCCCGATGTCAAAGTGCTCAAGAACTTCAAGGTTCGCGAAGAGCACGTCCTTCGTCGCATGAAGATGTATTGCTATGTCAACGCCGGGCTGACAATCAATTTGAATGGACAGACCATCTGCTCCGACAAGGGGCTTTCGGATCTCATCGCTGACGAAGCGCAGTTTGAGAAACTTTACGCGCCGTTCCATTTGAAGACGAAGACGCTCGAGATCATCTTCACGCATACGAACCGCTTCGGCGAGGAGTACCATACCTTCGTCAACGGACAGTACACGACGGATGGCGGCACGCACCTCACGGCGTTCAAGGAGGCGCCCACCACAGCCCTTAACGATTACGATCCGAAGAAGAAGTTCGAC
>CALYTX010000044.1 GCA_945487985.1 uncultured Verrucomicrobiota bacterium
TGCAGGGGGCGTTGCCGCGGTTGCGCACGCCCTGCGGTGCCGATTGGGACGGGTTGGATGTTGTAATTGCACGACAACTTGCCGTTATGAACAAATTGGCGATTCAACTTAATGAAACGCTCGGTCGGGCGGAAGAATTTCTTTCCGCCGCAGGCAGGCGCATGTATTTTCCTTATGGCGGAATCCTCGGGCAGGGAGCAGAGGCTAAGTCCTGCGCAATCAATGCCACGGTTGGCATGGCCTTCGAGGAAGACGGTTCGCCCCTGGTCATGAATTCGTTCGCGAAGGGAATCAATCTCGACCGGAAGGCGTTTCTCTACGCTGGCAGTTTTGGTTTGCCCAGATTGCGCGAACAGTGGAAGGCGATGGAATTCAAGAAAAACCCTTCGCTCGTGGGCAAGAGTTTTTCCAATCCGGTGGTGACCAACGCGCTCACGCACGGCATTCGCATTTGTGCGGAGCTTTTTGCCGATGCGAAGGATACGCTCGTCACGCCCGATCTGTTCTGGGACAACTATGAACTTGTTTTCCAGGAAGCGGTCGGTTGCCAGATTGCGCATTTCAACACCTTCCGCAAAGGTGCATTCGATGCAGCGGCGATGAAAAAGGCGTTGCTGGCTCCAGGTGCGAAGAAGCTGTTGATTCTCAATTTCCCCAATAACCCGACTGGATACACCGCCACGTTCGCCGATGCGAAGAAAATAGTCGCAGCGGTTAAGGCGGCGGCCAAGGCCGGCAAGAAAATCGTCGTCATTTGCGACGATGCGTATTTCGGGCTTGTCTACGAGCAGGGCGTCCACGGCGATTCGCTCTTTGCCGAGTTTTCCGATCTACACGAGAACGTGCTCGCCGTCAAGCTCGACGGCACCACGAAGGAAGATTACGTCTGGGGGCTTCGCGTCGGTTTCATCAGTTTTGCTTTCAAAGGTGCGACGACTGCCCAGCTCCAGGCGCTCGAGGCCAAGGCTGCCGGCAATGTGCGTTCGTGCATTTCAAATGCCTCTTCGATTGGCCAGCATCTGGCTGTCCAGGCGTTCGACGATCCGGCTTATGACGCCGAGAAGCGCGCGAAATACGCGGTGCTCAAGAAGCGCTACCGTAAGATCCGCCAGATTCTCGCTGCGCACCCGGAATATACGCGTTATTTCGAGGCGATGCCTTGCAACTCGGGGTATTTCATGTGCGTAAAGCCCTTGGGGGTGGACGCCGAAAGCGTCCGTCGCCAGCTTATCGAGAGATACTCGACGGGGACGATAGTTCTTTCCGGACTTATCCGTATCGCGTTTTCTACAATTCCGACCAACAAGCTCGCGCAGCTGTTCCGGAACGTGGCAAGCGCCGTGGGCGATTTGCGCGGCAAAGGCTGAGTTTGTAGTTAATCACGTCAACAATACAAGGAGAAAACAATGAAGAAGTTCGTTCTTGTCGCAGGCGCGTTAGCATTTGCGTTTGCCAATGCCGCTTCTCAGCGGCTTGTGTCGCTGCAGGTCGCCGAAACTAGCGCGCTTGTTGCCGGCGTCTCCAAAATCGGCGAAATGACAGGCAATCCGATGATTGCGGCGATGATCGCGCCGCAGATTGCGCAAAATCCGCTTGCAGAATTCTTCGGTCCTGCGCGCGCTGGAGAGGCAATCGGAATTTCGGTTTGCGGCAACTCGGACACATTCAAGGCCTTGCTTGAAAACAGCAGTTTCCCGGATGGGGTGTATGTCGCTTATCCGGTGAAGCGGACGAAGGCGGAATTTCTCGCCGCTCACCCTGGCGCGGCAGAAACGAACGGCGTCATTAGCGTCGAGGGTTATGCGGTAGTCTTTTCAGACGATGGCCGTTGGGCGGTTGCGACCACGGACGCTTCGCGCGCCGCGGCCGGACTATCGGAGATCGCTGTCGCCAAGCAGCCGCTCAATGGCGATATTGTGCGCATCGAGCTATCCAAGGAAGTTGTTCCGCAACTGATTGAGATGGTTGGTGAAGAGCAGGTACGGGCACTGGTCGAGGGTTACGAAAACCTCAAGTTCGCGCTCGCCATTGGCGAGAAGTCGCTCGAGGTCAAGGTCGCGGCCGACGCCAAAAAGGGTTCTCTTCTCGACAAGATGGGAAAAATCTCGCTCGCCGGCGATTATTTCGCCTTTGCGATGGACGATGCGCTTATCGCTCAGAACGAGGCTCAAGGCGGTGGTAGCGGCAATAACGCGCAGGTCCATGCCTTGATCGATTTGATTCGTTCGCTGGGCATTAAAACCGATTTCATCGCCGAGGACAAAAAGCAGCCTGGTGTTTCGCGCTACACATTCGACCTCAAGAAGGCGTATGCGTATTTCAGCAGCGAGGACGGCAAGAAGGCTTGCGAAAAAGTCGACCCGATGGCTTTCTTCGAGGGACTTTCGCAAATCAATACCAATATCGTCATCTCGGCCGCATCGCCGGCTGCGGCCGCATCGTTTGCGATTAAAGGCTGCAAGCCGAAAAAGTCGCTGGCACGGCTCTTCGCCGATATGGTTCCGGAAGCCGCCAGCAAGAAGCCGTATGCAGTTTCTTGTGGCTCGTTCTACGCGATTCTCCGCGGCATAGCAGCGCAACTGGTGCCGCAATTGCCAGCGGATTTGCGCATGCAGATCGAACCGGTGATGATGACGCTGCCTGCCGAAGAAGACTGCGCCATTGCCTGTTATGCCTATCGCGACGGTTCGACGCATCGAGTCCTCGCGCGTATCTCCGCCGGCGAGCTCAAAGGGCTCAGCTCCGTAATCAACTCGGTTGCGGGCTTCGCCATGTCCTGTGCGATGCAAGGCGTGGATTGTGACGATGAAATATTAGAGGTGGAAGAGGACGATGAAGATTGAGGCCTACGCCAAGCTAAATCTCACCTTGGAGGTCTTAGGGGAGCGCGTGGATGGTTTTCACGCGCTCCGTTCGTTAGTAGCGCCGATAACATTGGCCGATACGCTCACTGTTCAACCGGCCGATTCAATCGAGACCGATTCTGGGTACGGACAAGACGATCTTTGCTGCCGAGCCGCACGCGCGCTTGGTGTCGGGGCGAAATTCTCCATCGTCAAACGCATTCCCGCCGGCGGCGGTCTCGGCGGCGGGTCGGCCGATGCGGCTGCCGCGCTCCGGGCGCTGAACGAAATTTATCATCTTGGACACACCATTGAGCGTCTCGCCGAAATCGGCGCCCAATTCGGCAGCGATATCCCCGCGCTCGTTCTCGCCCAGCATTATCGGCGCGGCGTGATGATGGAAGGGCGCGGCGAGATTGTCCGTCTATCCGATCCGCTTGAGCAGGCAAGTCTGGTCCTCGTTAACCCCAAGGTCCATTCCTCGACGGCGGAGGTTTTTGCCGCGTTCCGGCATTCGACTTTTCCCGAGCCGCTCAATGATCTCGAACGCCCGGCTATTGCACTGCACCCCGAAATCGGTCAGGCACTGACGCTGTTACGCTCGCTCGGAGCAGAACGAGCGATGATGAGCGGATCGGGATCGACCGTGTTCGGGTTCGTCCGCGATGCAGAGGCGGCGCGAACGCTGGCCGAAAGCATCCGCACGCGCGGCTATGATGCCTGGACGGCGTCGTTTCTCGTTTGAAATCCAAGTTGATAAGGCGCCTTGTTGCCGGTAGATGGGTAGCTCGCCGGCATTATATGTCAGATTCGCGCTGAATTTAACAGAAATATGACGAAGATGCGTCAGTATTCGCGGCAATCGGAAAATTCGATAATGGACATCTGGGCATTGACATCAAGGCGAATGTCGTGATAAAATAATTGTCGAATGGGCAGATTGTATCTACAACTGTTATTGCTATGCGCTACATGCATATTTGCATGCGGTTGTGAAACTGTTGCCAAAATTATCGGTCCGGAAGATGAGCATGTCGACGAAGCGGCCGATGGCGCGGTGTGGATCGACCCCGTACCGCGCGTGCGTAAGGGGGTGGTCGTGCTTGTGCAGGTGGGCGCAGGTTCGGCCCAGCCAGTGCAGATGCGTGCGCAGGTTGACCAAAACGGCGAAATCACGCTTCCGTATCTTTTGCAAGAGCCGGTGCTGTGCGAGGGGTTGACGCTTGAGGCGCTCAAGCAGAAGCTCATCAAGTGTTACCAGGTGTTTATCAAGCAGCCGCAAATCACGGTGAACTTTGGCGAGTTCGACATCAAATCTGGGGTCAGTCCCTGGGGAACGGTTACTGTGTTAGGCGAGGTTGTCATGCCCGGTCCGGTCAACATGCCGCCGACGCAGGATTTAACCGTTACGAAGGTCTTGCAGTTGGCTGGCGGGCTTAAGCCGTTTGCGCGTAAGGATCGCATTCGCGTAACGAGTTGTGGTAAGGACGGTTCTAAAACATGCACGATAGTCGATTTGAATGAAATAGGCGAGAAGGGTCTAATCGGCAAGGATATCCCGCTGAAGGCGGGCAATGTGGTGTGGGTGCCGGTTTCGTGGTATTGATTTCTAATTCTCTGGAAAGGAGTCGAGATGAAGAAACTGTTGATGGTGGGAATTGTGGCGGCAGCGACGGCGGCAATGGCCGCGGACAAAACGATTTCGCTCGCCGATGCGGCGGCGAAGATTGCCGAGGCGGTCGAAAGCTCTGATGTGATGGCATCGCTGATGAAGCAGTTGAGCGCGGCCGATCAGGTTGCCTTCCTCGGCAAGGTTAACCGCGCGATCGCCAAGCAGCCAGGTTCGCAGGCGGAGATTGCGGCTAAATACATCGCGGTAAATTCCACCGCATTGCGCAATGCCGCTTCGAAGGATAACATCGCCGCGCTACTCGCCGAAACTTTCGCAACAGTTCCGCTGGAGGTGCTTACGCTTGTGAACGAGCGCTTTGCGAGCGACCTTTTCAACCGCGCGGCCGACCCGTCCAAGAAATTCAGCGACGAACAGTACACGAAAATTGCGAGCAACCTGCTGCAGAAGATTATGCAGCGCACGGCCAATGAAGATAACGCCGGCGTGCGCAACACCTTCGCCGTCCTTACCTTTCTGCGTGCCTCCAACGGCTCCCCGGCGGATCTTGCCGAGAAACTGGTAGCGGAATTCTCCGACGAAAAGATTAAGGGTTATGCTTTGAACGAATGGATTCCCGCCGCCATGTCGCCGGAGAAAAATTACGATCCGATGTTAGGCGCGGGCGATGCGGGAGATTCTCCTGACGCGGCGCTGGTAATGTCGATAGCTGGCGATATGTCAACCGTGGCTTTGCTTTCCGATCTTTCAAGCGGCATTAATCCTGCGGGGGGCACCTTTGCCAACGGATTGTTCACTGATGGCCTTACGGGCTTGCCGGCGTTTTCTGAAGACAACGCCCGTCTCAATCGTATCCCGCGAACTTTGGATCCGGAAAAGAAGTGGTACGGCGGTTATCGCCGCGGTGAACCTGGCGGATATCCTGGGCAGCGGATTTACTGATTTGGTGAGAAAGGAATTTAAGAGCCATGAGATTGAAATTTTTTGCGTATCCTTGCCTGCTCGCTTATTCAGGCGTTGCTTTGGCCGGAGTTTCTGATGAGATGGACGGCCCTAGCGGCATCCAGTGCGGTACGCGCTTGACGCTCAAGCCCTACGTTGCGCTTTCGTATACTTACGATTCCAATGTCGATTCGACCAAACATTCCAAGGCCGGCTCACAGTGGATTGTCAATCCAGGATTGGATGCTCGTTATCTGGGAGGCAATTGGGATATCGAGGGCTCTGTCTGGTATCAGTACCACGCTTACAATCGCTATGTCAACGAACTGAACTCTTCGAGTTTTGGCGAGAGGCTCAAATTGAACTGGATGAATTCCGCACCGAACGAGAAGGGTTGGCGATTGCAGTTCGTCGAGCGTTTCCAGCAGATTTCACAGGATGACGATATGTCAAACCATGGTGGGCGCGGCATCGGGCGCGACCGCAAGGAATTCCAGGTTGACGGTATAGTCGAGCGCCGCATCAATGAAACGATGCATGCTGCGGCTCTCGCCAATTATTATTTGCTCGATTACGATAATGATGTGAGCAAGTATGCCTGGCTCTACGGCTGGAAGCGCGCAGTTGCGGGCGGCGAGGCGGGCTGGGCGCCGACGAAGTGGACCGACTTTATTGTCCATGCCAACTATCAGTGGTATTGGCAGGATAACGATTTTGATGGCGACATGCGTAACACCTACACGCGCGGCAAGTCGATTCGCAGCGATTCGAAGGGATATTCGGTGATGGCGGGTTTAGCCACTCGCGCGACCGATCGGATTACCTACCGGTTGCTGGGCGGCTGGAGCCGTTTCGAGTACGGGGAGGGCGTGAAGGATATTGACGGATTTACCTATCAAGTCTCGGCCAAGTGGGTAGTCGATAACAGTCTGAGCCTGATGTTCCTCGGATCAAGTTATTACCAGCCTTCCGAGCGTGAATACGGCAGTTGCATCAAAGTCAACAGTGTGAGCATCGGCGTGGGTAAGACGTTTATCCCAGGCAAGCTCAACGGGACGCTCGATTTAGCCTACCGCAACGAGTCGCACGAGTATACCGAATACGCCGAAGACGACTACGATGATAATATTTGGACGGCGCGAGTCGGGATTAACTATACGCTCAATCGTTATATGCACCTCTTTGGCCGCGTCGAATATCAAAGCGATGAGACGAGCGGCGGCGGTGTCAGCGGACATTTGTATGATTACGACCGTTGGCGTGGTACGGTCGGTATGCGCCTGACGTACTGAAGTGCAGAAGTTCATTTCCAAATATGCTCTGGCGGCGCACTTAGCCTTGTTGGCGGTCGCGCCGCTCTTCCTATTCCCGTATTGTACGCCTTCCTCGATTGCAACCGTCGAGTTGTATCTGACGCTTTTTGCCGCAGTTTGGATTGTGTGCGAACCGTCCCGGCGTTCGGGTGAAACTATGCATGCGGCGCGCACGCGCGTTCTTTCGTCGATTGTGGGCGATGCGCTATTTTGGATAATGGCGGTCGTTTCGCTAATCGCGGCTCTACGCTGGGCGAATTGTGGCGTTGCGATGGCCTTTGACCTTGAAAGCGAGACGTGGTCGATTTCGCTACCGCGGCTTGCATTTATTCCCGGTTCGGTCGATGGCGCTGGGTATTTGCCGTTTGCCGTGTCGGTAGCGGGGATGATTCTTGTCGCCGGCTGTCGCCATGCGCTGGGAAAATCGGCGCGAATTTGTTTTCTTTTCACATCCTCGTCGCTCGCTGGCCTGTCGGCGATTGCAACGGCGGTGCTGGCCTATTGCGGTTGTCCTGGCGCCGTTGTCGCCACGAAATGCTCCATGCTCACGGCTTCATTTGTGGGTTCGACGTTTGGACTGTATCTGCTTGCGTCCGTCGCCGCGCTACCCGGCATTTTTGAAATGCGTTGGAACAAACTGCTGGTTCTCTTTTCACTCTCGATTGGCGGCACGGCGACGGGGTTGTATTTCTTCGCCCCCGCACCGGTGGTGGCGCTCTATGCAGCGGCAGCGGCGTTGATTATGGTTTGCTCTACAGGCTACGCCGGATTCGTTCTAAGCGGCAATGAGGCGTTCAAATGTGTGGCGGCCGTGATTATTGCTGCGCTTATTCCTGTGTTGTGCGTAATGTGGTTTTCAAACGCTGAGATCGACAGCGCGCGGTTGGATGCGATTGGCGCAGGTATCGAGGGGCTTTTCCCGGAGCGTTTCGTCCAGGCGCGCGATATTCTTTCGTCAGTCGCCGCGAAGGCGTGGGAAGGGAATTCTTGGCTGGGCACAGGGTTGGGGTCCTTCCCGCTCGATGTGCGCTTTCATGCCGCCGCAGAAGATTGGTCGACGCTCGTTCCAGGGCAGGCGGCGGCACTTAACGGATGGTGGACGCTGCTGGCGGAGCGCGGCATCATCGGGGCGATGGTGCTGGCGGTCGTGTTGGCTTTTCTGCTGTGGTCGTTTATAATCCGGCTTGCGGGAGCGTTCGGTCGCAGCTGCTTTGTCCCGGCCTGCGTGCTCGGTCCGGTAGCGTTGCTTGCGCTCATTGCCGAAACATTCATTGATAATTCTTTCCTGAGGCCGGAAGCGTTGATGGCGGCGGCGGCCTTTCTCGCGCTTGCGTCGGCCAGTCTTCCGCAATGGCGCCAGCGTAAGGAATCGCAAGCGGAAAAAGATGGAATTCGAAAGAAGGGTTGCTGATGGCGGACAAACCTCTCTATTACGGCGGCAAGGGACAGCCGATGTATTACGGTGGCGGCAAGGAGCAGCCAATGTATTATGGCGCCAACCGCGCTTATGGACAGTATGGTGCGTATGGATCCTATGGCTCGTATGGCGCTTATGGCTCGTACGGCGGCGGGAATCCTGGCGAAGACGGAACGATTATCGGAAATATCACCTTGTCGCGGATGCTGCGCGTGGTATCCCAGCGCTGGCTTTCGGTTTTCGTCTTTCTGCTGCTGGGGATGATCGTCTCCTTTGTAGTCTACCGCATTTCTCCAACCATCTATGAATCGTCGAGCGAATTCACGATGGATATTCGCCGCGGTAGCGGGCGGACCGGCAGCGCGCTCGAGCACGCAATGATCGATTATGGTCGCGACTACGCCGAAATCTTCAATACGCGCGTTCCCGACTGGCGCTCCGACAAGATTG
>CALYTX010000045.1 GCA_945487985.1 uncultured Verrucomicrobiota bacterium
CACCGCCATTTTTCCTTTAATATCACTATGGCGCGCGCACCGTCACGATTCGCGCGCCTGCGGAAAGAAAATAAGTTGGCATCCCGCCCGACTCAGACGAAATTGAGCGACGACTTCGACCAAGGCGCTTTCGCCGCCAGCAGCGACGGCGTTGTCATTTCCGGCGGAACCGGCAGACCCATGAGCTGTAGCGCGGTTGGCGCCACGGCCGAGAGCTTGGCCTTCGGGGTCAGTTCAACGCCGGCCGCGTCGTTAGCCACATAGAAGCATTCGACGAGGTTGAGCGTGTGGGAAGTCTTGGTCAAACCCGACTTGTAATCTATCATCTGCTCGGCATTGCCGTGGTCGGCGAAAATCAGCACGTGCGCATCGAGCTCCAGAAGCCGCGGCAGCAGCTTGCCGATGCACTCGTCGACCACCTCAACCGCCTTCGTGGCTGCCGCCAAATCGCCGGTATGGCCAACCATATCGCAATTGGCGTAGTTGACGGCGATAAAACCGTAAGGATTGTTCTCGAGGCGTTTAAGCAACTCATCGGTTACGGTATAGGCGTCCATTTCGGGATGCGAGGCAAATGTGGCCGGATCGAAGCGGCTGGGGACGTCGACCTGGTCTTCTCCCGGTGAAGGCGTGGTCGACTTGCCGTTGAAGAAACTCGTCACATGACGGAACTTCTGGGTTTCGGCGATGCGCAACTGACGACTGCCTGCGCGGGAGATGACCTCGCCGAGCAGGTTGTCCATGCTGCCGCCGCCCTCGCCGGCACCGAGCAGATAGTCCTCAAACTCATCCCAGTATCTGGAGAATCCCAAATAAGAAATCTTTGGGCGACGCGAACGCGTCCCGGGATAATCGTCACAGACAAACGCCTGGGTAAGCTGAATGGCGCGGTCCTGACGGTAGTTGGTATGCATGACCACATCGCCATCCTGAACGCCAGCGTAATTTCCGATCACATAGCAGGGTATGTATTCGTCGGTCATGGGCGTGTTGTCTGGAGTTTTGCCGGTTTCATACTCGCGCTTCACGGCCTCCTCGACGGTCGCGACCTTGATTCCGCGGCAATTGACAATGCACTCGAAGGCCTGGTCGGTAAGCGCGTATTTCTTGGCGCGATCCATACCGTAGTAGCGACCCATGGCAGTGCCAATCGTGGCGTTGCCTACCGAAGCGAGCTCCTGCTTTAGTCTCGCGAGATACTCGAGGGTCGAGCGCGGCGGCGTATCGCGTCCGTCGAGGAACGGATGCACCACAATCTTCCCTTCGGGAAATTCGGAGCGCGCGCGCTTCATCAACTTAAAAAGATGTTCCTGGTGGGCGTGCACGCCCTCGTCCTGCAGCAAGCCGAAGAAATGGAATTGCGAGTTGTTCCGCTTCCAATCGGCGACAAGTTTCTGCCATTTCGGACTCTTGAAAAGATCGCCGGAGGCCAGGCCGTCGTCGATACGCTTAAGTTCCTGCACGACGATGCGCCCGGCACCCATGTTCAGATGGCCAACTTCCGAGGAGCCCTGATAACCGTCAGGCAGGCCCACAGCCTGTCCGCAGCAGTCAAGAAGACAATGGGGATAGCGCGCACGCAACTGGTCGATTACAGGAGTTTTGGCGCCGTAGACAGAATTGCCATTGGCGCGCTCGTTGACGCCCCAGCCGTCGCGGATGATAAACACTACTGGTCTCATGATATTACGATTGGTTTTGCTGGTGGATAGTAATTTGTTTGTTTATCCAAGGCGCTCACCGCGCCTTCAGGAAATATTTGTAGGCGGGATTACCGCTCTGATCTTCGCAGGGATAGCCGATTTCAGCCAGCGCCTTCACGAATTCGGCACGCTCGGCAGGCGGAACCTGAAAGCCCGCGAGCACTTTACCGTGGTCGGCGCCGTGGTTGCGGTAATGGAAAAGCGAAATATTCCAGCGCCCGGCGATTACCTTTAGAAAATCCATTAGCGCTCCGGGCCGTTCCGGAAACTCGAAGGTGTAGACGATCTCGTCGGAAATATTCGCCGCGCGCCCACCAACCATGTATCTTACATGCTCCTTGGCCAGCACGTTATCGGAAAGATCGATGCAATGAAAGCCTGCAGACCGGAAGCTCTTCTGGATAGCTTTGCGCTCGTCGGCGCTCTTCACCGCCACGCCGACGAAAACGTGGGCGAGCAGGCCTTCGCTCATCCTGTAATTGAACTCGGTAACGGCATGCTTGCCGAGCCTGGCGATGAACTTCGAGAAACTGCCGGGCCGCTCGGGAATGGCGCAATCGAAAATCGCCTCGCGCCCCTCGCCCAGCTCGGTAAGCTCGCTCACGAAACGGATGCGGTCGAAATTCATATTCGCGCCGGACACGACCGCGACGCAGCAATCGCCTTTCCGCGCCGTCTTTTTCGCAGCCGCCAGCGCCAGCGCACCAGCTGGCTCGCAGACTGCGCGCGTGGATTCGAAAATATCCTTGATCGCCGCGCATGTCTCGGCCGTGGAAACGCGCACTATGCCGTCGAGATGCTTCCGGCAGAGACGAAATGTTTCGCGCCCAGGCTCCTTGACGCAAACACCGTCGGCGAAAAGCCCCGGAGTTTCGAGCGTCACGCGGCGGCCGGCTTTGAGCGAACGGTACATGCAGTCGGAATCCTCGGGTTCGACTCCGTAGACCTTCACCCACGGACGAACCGCCTTGACGTAGGCAGACACTCCCGCGGCCAGCCCGCCGCCGCCGACGGGCACGTATATCGCGTTCAAATCCCGCCCTGCGTCGTCAAGGATTTCCTTGCCGACCGTTCCCTGTCCGGCAATTACATCCGGATCGTCGAACGGGGCGATGTAAGTGTAGCCGTAGGCGTCGATCTGGCGGTGAAGCTCCTCGTAGGTATCGGAATAGCTGTCGCCATAAAGCACAATCGACGCGCCGTAGGCTTTTACGGCGGCGGTCTTGATCTCGGGCGTGGTGACGGGCATTACAATCGTCGCCTTGACGCCGAGTTTCTTCGCCGAAAGCGCAACGCCCTGGGCGTGATTCCCCGCCGAGGCGCAGATCACGCCCTTGGCCAACTCCTCGGGCGAAAGCTGGCTCATCTTGTTGTAGGCGCCGCGGATTTTGTAACTGTGCACCGGCTGCAGGTCTTCACGCTTGAGCAAAAATTTCGCCCCGTATCGCTTCGAAAGCACTGTCGCTTCGTCAAGAGGCGTTTTCACGGCGACATCGTAAACGGTCGCGTTGAGTATTTTAGTCAGATAATTCATTTTACAGATTTTCCGCTTCGGCGGCCGCCTCGGCTTCGCTGAAATCGATATCGGGGAAGAAGTCCTTCGCAAGTTTGACGCGCGCGGGGAATTTCTTGACCGATTCCTTTAGCAGTTTTTCGGCATAGACGGTGGAACTGGGGTTGTCAGCACAGACGATGCGCAAAATAAAGGCTACGCCCATAATCGCATCGAAGCGATCCTTGGCCGAAAGCTTGTCCTTCGTCGTTCCGCCGACGGCTTCGTTGCGGACGATGAATTTCGAGATTACTTCGTCGAGATTGGAGTGATAAGACTTAAGGAACGTCTGCCACGGCAGATCGGTTTCCTTCTTGCTACCTTTCTTTGCATACCGGATGATGTTGTTATCGATCTTCACCACCGTGGCTCCTCTGAGGCTCTTCTTATCCTTCGGGGCAGCACGGGTGAATGTATAGCCCTTCATGTTGCGGATGAGCGTGTTTTGCATCAATTCCATGCAATCAATCTTCTTCCGTTCCTTGCCGAGCTGCACCGAACCTTCGGCCGTGGAAATATCGCGTTCGACGCCGTCGAGCATGCTGCGCGAAATTTTCCAGTCAAGCTGGCGTATCTTGCCGCTGTCGACCAGATCCTGGAAAGCCTTCTTCGCCAGCTCTGTTTCTTCGGCAATCTTCTTGGCCTTGGCGGCTGCCGCTTCAGCTTTGCGGCGCTTTTCCTCTTCTTCCGCATGTCGCTTGGCTTCCTCACGCTCGCGACGCAACTTTTCTTCGCGCAGTCTGCGCTCGGTCTGTTCAATCGACTTCTTGCCCTTGCTTTGGACATAGGAACGGCCCTTGGCGATGGTGGAAACTTCCTCGCTGCCGTGGATAGCGTCGTAATCGCCCTTGAATTTATCTGCAAGGGCAATAAGCTGTTGCATAAACTCCTCGGAAAGCTCGCCTTCGTTTTTCGTCGCTTCAATCGTATTGTCAATATTTTTCACCAGCAAATTGATTTTGCCGCGAATAGTTATTTCCGCGATACGGCAATTGTAAGCGCGCTCCCAAATACCATTGACATCCTTGACCACCGGCGGAACCTCCGTCGATTTACCATCAGCATCGACCGCCGCTGCGACAGCCTCGGGAGCGGCAGGGGCCGCGCCCGCCTCGCCATTTTCCGCCTTGGCCGCAGCGGCAGCCTCGGCCTTGGCTTTTTGCTCGGCTTCCCACTTCGCCTTCTCTTCAAGATATTTCTGCCCTTCCGGAGAATTCGGGTCTGCCTCGTCGTCGACCGGCGCACGGAACTTAGCGATCGCCCTCGCCGGCGCGGGGGCAGGGACAGGCGCGACGCCCTCCGCCGCGACGGGCGGAGCATTGGTTTCGGCGGCGGCGGGCACGGCATTGGTTTCAGCCGCGACAGACTGCGCTTCATCCTGAATATTCGTAGATGCTATCGCCTTCAAGAGCGTTTCCGGAGGCGTCGGCTTGAGCATATCGATCACGCTCTGGGAATACTTTTCGGAAAGCAGTTTGGAAAGACTTTCCGTAGGGCCTACGCATTCTTGCTCGATTGCCGTGGCCATATTGTTCATCTCGTCAGCGAAATTGAGCGCCTTCTCGCGGGTAGACTGGAACGACGTTCGCGCGGCATTCACGTTCTTACCTATCATGTTTTCGTATTTCTCGCGATCGGCCACCTTGCGCGCGTGGATGACATAGAAGAGCAACCCCGCCACCGCTATCACCACCGCGATGATAATCCCGATGAACATCGCCACCTTGCCGCCCACATTGCCTTCATCGGACGGGGGCGGATTGCTTTCACCGCCAGCGGACACCGTTGACAGACGTTTCTTGCCGCCTTTGATCTTCAGCCGCTTGCCGCCGCTGGCTGACGACCGGGCTTCGTCTTCGGCATCGGCAAGCTCAGTACCCGCCGGCGCCTCGGCCGCCTCGGCCGACGCATTGAGCGAAGTTTTGCGGCGAGTACTCAAGCGCAACTTCTTCGTCCCAGTGCCAGTGGCAGTGCGCGCGCCTTGCGGACTTTGAACCGGAATCGCGTGAACGGTATTGAGCCCCGTGGCCAAAACCTTCTTGAAATCAACGAGCAGCGCCTCGAAAGTCGGATAGCGGTCTTTCGGGTCGAGCTGCAGCATCTTCATCACGAGGTAGTCAATCTGCGGCGAAAGCCCAGGACGAACCTCGCTGGGCTTGCGCGCCGGTCCTTCAAAACGCTTGCGCACCACGGCGTTAGCATCATCCCCCTCGAAGGGTGCGACTCCGCACAGCGCGTGATAAATAGTGCCGCCAAGCGAATACATATCGGCGCGGTAATCGATTGGCTCCTTCTTCACCTTCTCAGGAGCAATGTAATAAGGCGTTCCCCAGATCTCGTCGGTGTCTTTCTGCATCGCCGCCAGACCGAAATCGACCAGTTTGGCGTTGCCATTGGCGTCGAGAAGCACATTCTCGGGCTTAACATCGCCGTGCACCAATCCCTGGTCAGACGCACAGCGCAACGCCTGGGCGACCTGCTCGCAAATCTTCAGCACCCGCGGCACGTCAGAATTGGCGCCGGTATGCTGCATAATCTGGTACAGCGAGCCGCCGGTAACCAATTCCATTGCGATATACGGCATGCCGTCGAAGATGTTGTAGGAATAGATCTGCGCGATATTCGGGTGAATCAGCCGCGCGGCGGCCTGGGCTTCCTTTTTGAATTTTTCAACGAAACCGGCATCACTACCGTATTCCTTGAGCATCACCTTCACTGCCACGGGACGGTCGAGCATCTTGTCACGCCCCATGTAGACGCCACCCATTCCGCCACGACCCAACTCGCGCTCAAGCAGAAAATTGTCGCCGTCTCCGAAAACGCTCGGCGTCGCAATCAGGAGTTCTTCACTCATCGTATGATCCTCCACCCGTTGAATGGCCAGAAAACTACACTCCCGACGCCGCGCAGGTTGTCTCCCGGAACCGGACCCCAGTAACGACTGTCGAAACTGTTACGGAAATTATCGCCGCAGGCGAAATACTCGTCGTCGCCCATCGTCACTTCGACGGGCAGCATAGGCTGGTCGGCCACAGGATGCTCGAGACGGTAGGTTTCACCCGGAGTGGCCTTCATCCGCTTGATGTAGTGCGTTCCCTGCTGCAACCCTCTGATGCCATCGGTAGCGAAAACCATCACATCACCATTCCGGGGCTTGCGGAAATTCCAGGTCATGCGGTTAACGAAAATGAAATCGCCCGATATGACCGCACCCTTCCAGACCGTTTGGCCACGGACGACATACCGACCCGCCAACTCGCGACAGGCATCGAGAGGCAGTTTGCAACCATGCGCGTCGGCACCTACGAACACATCGGCAAAACCATCTTGACGAGGAATTACGCGAACCGTGCCGGAGGCTGGAGCATTGAATTCGACTGTCTTCTCGCCAGTCCAAACCCACTTGGCAATTGACAGCGGAAACCGATCCCAAGCACCAGGTTCGACGCCCTCGCGCGTATGGTAGCCCCACAACGTTTCTTGCATCGAGCCAGTGGGGATATTGAAAGGCTGGAAGAAATAAGCCCTAAAAGCCATCGCCACGGAAAAGGCGACGACTATCGTATCCAGCCATTCCCGGCCGTAATCCTGCCATGTTTTCCGAGCCATTATCCGCGATAGTTCGGTGCTTCCTTGGTTATGGTGATGTCGTGCGGACGCGACTCGCGCAGACCATTGGCCGTGACGCGATAAAACTTGCCCTTCTCCTGCAACTGGGCAATCGTGCGCGCTCCGCAATAGCCCAGCGACGCCCTAAGCCCGCCGCAGAACTGGGTCATAATTCCCTTGACGTGGCCAGAATAAGGAACCATCCCTTCTATGCCCTGCGGCACGAGGTCGTCATCACTCTCGTTATCCTGGAAATAACGCGCCCGCGAACCCTTGCCATTCTTGAGCGCGGCCATCGAGCCCATTCCACGATAGACAACATATTGGCGGCCGTTGGAATAGATCTTCTCGCCTGGAGATTCCTCAGTGCCTGCAAGCACGCTACCGAGCATCACGCTGTCGGCACCCGCAGCCAGAGCCTTGGGAACATCGCCGGAAAGCTTGATGCCCCCGTCGGCGATAACCGCTACTTCCGATCCGCGAAGCGCCTTAGCGGCACTGTAAACTGCCGTGAGCTGGGGGATGCCCACGCCGCAAACAACCCGCGTCGTGCAAATCGATCCGGGTCCGATACCGACCTTGACCGCATGCGCGCCGGCCTTTGCCAGCGCCACCGCCGCTTCGCCCGTAGCGATATTGCCCGCGATAACATCCACCTTCGGGAAGTGGCGGACGATATACTTCGTCATCTCAATGATGCCCTTCGAGTGTCCGTGAGCCGAGTCAACGACCACCGCATCGACACCGGCCGCCGCCAGTTTCTCCATGCGGGAGAGGTCACCCTTGCCGCCGGAGACCGACGCGGAAACACGAAGCCGGAACTTGTCGTCGCAATTGTAGGTCGGGTTCTGGTTCTCGACCAGACGTTGCACATCGGTGAAACTGTAGAGACCGACGACCCGGCCGCTCTTGTCGACGAGCGGAAGTTTACCGACCTTCGCCGCGCGCATGAGGTCGTACGCCTTCTTGAGGGAGGTGCCCGGCTTCGCCGTGATGGGCGCCGGCTGCATAACATCCTTGAGCTTCTTCGCCTCCATGGGCGCAAAACGCATGTCAGAGCTCGTAATCATGCCGACGAGACGGTCGTCCGCATCGAGCACGGGGAAGCCGTTGAACTTCAGCCCCATGCGCTTCTTCTCCGCACGGAGGAAGGAGATGTCGTCGTTCTCGTGAAAGCAGACTGGAGCCGCTATCAGGCCGTTCAGGTAGTTCTTCACTTTCGCGACCTCTTTCGCCTGATCGTCTTCCTCGAGATTCTTGTGAATGCAACCGATGCCGCCCGCCAGCGCCATCGCAATTGCCATGGGCGCCTCGGTTACCGTGTCCATCGCCGCGGACATAAACGGAATTTTCATCTTCGTGCGGCTGGTGAGTTTAGTTTCAAGCGAAGCATCGTCAGGCAGGAAATCGGCATACTGCGTGACCAAGGTAACATCGTCATATGTCAGCCCTTCATACGGAAAGGCCTTCATAAAAGAGTCAACATATTTATTCATAAAACTCCCGAAAGGCGCAACAGCCCTTTTTGGAGTCAATTATACCAAAAACAGTGCCCTTTGGCAAAAGCGGCACTGGGGCGGCACGTAATGGGCGCAGTTTGTCATAATACCGTGTACCATGCCCAGAATTGAGTCTGTTTTCGGG
>CALYTX010000046.1 GCA_945487985.1 uncultured Verrucomicrobiota bacterium
ATCCGTATTGACGAACAGCCTCAGCCGGCGCGTGTTGGTGAAGAGGTGGTTTTGAAAGTTCATTATTACCTCGATGCCTCCGAGACCTGGGGCCCCAAGCAGTCGAAACTGTCCGTTACCCCGCTGGGACCGTGGATCGACAATCCTGATGGGGTGATCAACAAGAAGCGCATGCATGTATCCTATGGCGGAACCATGTTCACGCAGGAGAAGCGCATCGAACCAGGCGAGCATACTATAGAGTTTAGGTTCAAGCTGGGCAAGGCTTATCGCTACAATTCCTGTTTCTTCCTGTGCAAATTCAAGACGCCCGACAATAAAGATTGGCCGTGGGATTATCGAGGCGGGTCGCTCACGGTGGCGCCGGAAATCGATGTTATGCGGCTTTATCCTTCTGCCCGCGGCGGAATGTTCTTTTACGACGAAATTCCGCAGGTGGTTTTGCTCTGGGGAGCGAAAGCAGTTCGTGGCCTTATGGAAGGACGTATCGTAGTCAAAGATGTGCGCAACCAGGTTGTGCTCGAGCGTACAGTCAAACTCAATCCTGCGCGGAGAGTGCAGAGTTTCTCTTTCCCAGAGCTTGAGCGCAAGGGCGTTTTTTCGTTCAATATCATCGTTCCTAAACTCGGTGTGGACGGCAAGGACTTTGTTGATTTTTGCTACTTTGGAAGAATACCGCGGTTCAAGCGCATTGAAGGTAGAGACACGCCTTTCGGTGTAACTAATGTCGCCGATGCGGATTTGTCGGAGCTGGCGTACGACATGGGTTTTACGCTTTGCCGTCACTTTACGGTCTGGGGAGGAATAGAACCGATGCGCGGCAATTTGGCGTTAGCGGGGCTGGACGCAGCAGTAGCGGCCAATACCGCTGCGGGACTTAAGCCGTGGATTCAGCTGTACGGTCCGCCATCGTGGACGCTACCGCCGGACATGGGGCGCACTGGCGAGTTCGAGCCTGCTCCGTTCAGACTCGAAGACTGGGCAAATATCATCGACACGCTTTGCAAGCGCTATCGCGGCAAGTTGTATGGTTTTGAGTTCCTGAATGAAATCGTCCCTGGCAAGGCGTGCGAAGATCCTGTAAAGCAATACGTTGATATTTGCCGCGTCGGTTACGAGACAGTCAAGAAGAACGACCCAGGTCTCGTATGCCAGCTTGCGGGGGGGCTTTGGCCTCATTCATTCCGTATCGATTTGCTGAATTCCGGCATAGCCCAGTATGTAGATGTGCTGCCGGTGCACTATTCAACTTACGAAGGCGTGCGCGAAGCGCAGAACGATTTGGCCGTGCGCGGCATTAAGAACGTGCTCGTGGCCGACAATGAAACGGCCAGCGGATATTCGATTTGGAATTATCCCGCCGATATGGCCTTTGAGAAATCGCTTGCGCAATGCCGTTATGTGATGAACCGCTGGCCAGACGAACTTTCGGCCGGGGCGAAATTCATCACCTATTTCGGTGGCAATGCCGATGCCTGCGGAAACTGGAGCTATATGCTTGATTTGTGTTCGCCGCGGCCGGTTGCGGCAACTCTGGCCGTAGTCCAGGGTAAGCTCGGATACGCCACCCCCATCGGCAAGTTTTTCATCGGCGAGAGTGCATGCCATCTCTTCGAGCGCGATGGCAAATCGATTCTCTTCGTGTCCACTCCCGGCAAGGAAAATGTGTCCGTCAAGATTCCTGCACAAAGCGCCGTAACGGTTACCGATTTCCAAGGCAACGAAACTATCGTTGCAGACGGAATCGTCGCGACTGGCGACATGCCAGTGATTGTCGAGGGCGGCGATTTGGATGCATTGAAGATGCACACAGCCCTTTTCCTCGGCACGGCGGGTGCGCCGAGCGTGCTCCCCCAACATGTGGCGGATGTTAAGACTCTTACTTTCCCGGTGCGGGTCTATAATCCATACGCAAAGGCCATGAACTTTACCGTTGCGCCTGAGAATCCACCGTGGGGTGAAGGCAAGCGCGCCAGCGTAAAACTCGCCGGCGGCGAGAGCAAAACCTTCGAGCTGACCTTTGCCGCCACTGGTGGCAGCCCTGCCGGGGCTACTCAACTTGGTTTTACAATCAGTGCTGGTTCTATTCCCGAAGTAACCAAGCCCGGCGTGCTATTTGTGACGGATTCCGCCGCGCAGGGAAATCTTGTAAAGAACGGTTCGTTCGATGGCGATCTCAAGCCGTGGAAGGGTGAAGGCGAGGCGGTCAAGTTTCCAGTTCCGGGTGACGAGGCCAACCAGGCGCTTGCTATAAACGGTAAAGGCAAGGGCTATAGGCACCAAACTTCGTCGGTCAAGCTGCCAGTTCCAGGCGGAACATATCTCTACACAGCTTGGGTTCGCGGCGAGGGTATGGGCGGAGGATCGAATCTCGACGAGTACGATGCCAGCGGTAAACACCTTAAAAATCACATGATGCTTCGTGTTTTCACGATTCCAGGATCAGGCACAAAGGGTTGGAACTATCTGTCCAAGAAGATCACCTTTAATCCGGCAACCGAAACTCTGGCAATGACTCCTGTTGCCGAGGGCGCCGATGGAGCGCGCATCATCTACGACAATATCCAGCTTTCGCTCTACAAGGGTTGCGACTATGTAGCCTTCGCTTCGGCCGACAGCGAATCGTCGGCTATTGCGCTTTGCTGCGAAAATCAGCTCCGAGCTGTTGGCGATTACCGCTGGAGCGAGCGTAATCTCGCGGGCGTGGCGAAATTCTTCTGGACGAAGGAGGCTTTGGTTTTCGAGGCGTCAGTCGAAGATGATGTCCTTGACGCGAAAAGCGTCATGTCCGAATCGGGCGAGGAAGCCCTCGATGGCGATGCGATTGCCATATCGATTTTTCCCCAGATGGGTCCTGACGGCAGGCCGCAAGACGAGCAGATGCGCTGGTATCTATCTAAGGCCTCGCCAGGCGGGGGATCTGGCGCGAACACGGTGTTTCGTCCTCGCAAGTATTCGCTCGGTATGAAAGCAGGCCAGCTTTGCAAAGATTCATCGGTATATGCTGTCGATATTCGGCGCAGTGGCAATTTGACGGTATATCGGCTGGTTATTCCGTGGTCTGAGATTCCGGGCATAGCATCTTCAACTGGGGCGAGTTTCGGTTGCAATCTCGTCCTGACCGATTCCGACGGCGATGGTAAAAAGGCCAGAATGGTTTGGGGTGGCGGGCTCAAGGATGATTCAGCCGATTGTGGGTTAGTCACGCTTGTGCCGTAATCGACGCGAATTATGGTATAATCTTCGTCAATGGGCGAAGAGCGCAATTCCATTCTCCTTCCCGGCGGCGAATTTGGGAACTACCGCGTCGTCAGGTTGCTCGGCAAGGGCGGCATGGGCGAGGTGTATCTGGTCGAGGATTCCGCCCGGGGCAAGTTCGCCGTCAAGGTGCTCGCTCCTTCCGCTTGCGGCGGCAGTCGTGATTTGATTGATCGCTTCGTGCGCGAGGCGGAATTCGCCATGCGCATGAGCCACCCGAATCTTGTTGAAGTGTATGACGCGGGAATCGATCCTGATACGGGGCTTTGTTATCTAACAATGGAATACATGCCGGGAGGTTCGTTGCGCGATTTGCTTTCGCAGGATGTGGAGATGTCGTTTCAGGGCGTGATGACAATCGCTACCGACATCGCTCGCGCATTGCTGCATGTTGAACGCAACGGCATGGTGCACCGTGATGTCAAACCCGACAATATCCTTTTCGCCGTTGACGGATCGGCCAAACTTACCGATTTGGGCATCAGTCGGTTTGCGTCAGGACGCGACATCGCCGCCACGCATTCCGGGGGTATGGTGGGTACTATAGCCTACATGGCGCCGGAACAGATGCTTGACGCCCACTCCGTCGATATTCGCGCCGACATTTATTCCTTGGGTGTGGTCATGTATGAAATGATAACCGGCCGCCGTCCGACAGAAGGTCAGAACGCCATGCATACGCTCGCCAAGGCAATTGACGGTCAGACATTCGACGATGTCAGGCTGCTTCGTCCCGATACCCCGGTTTTCCTATCGCGGCTCGTAGCGGCAATGACCGCTCCGGCGAAGGAGTCCCGCCCAGAATCGGCCTGGGCGCTATTGGGCATTATGTCCCACCCCGAGCGCATTCTCAAGCCTGGCGATTTGCCGCAGGCGAATCCTTCCCGTCCGTGGTATCGTGATCGGAGCGTCCTTTACGCGGCAGCCGCACTCATCCTTGCGGCTAGTTCGCTTTTTATTGCGGTATTGACAGTTTTTGCAACGGAATGAAACAATGATCGGATTGCTAAAGCGATTATTTCACCGCCCGAGCATTGATCTCGATATCGCGTCGCTGAGTGAACGTGGACTGGTCAGGCCCGACAATCAGGATTGCCTGCTCGTCAATCGCGAACGGCTTGCCTTCTGCGTGGCCGACGGCATGGGCGGCGGCGAGGGCGGAGCGGCGGCGAGCAGAATAGTCTGTCGTTTCATCGCCAAAGCCGTGGTCGTACGCGGAGATTTCGCGGAGCGGCTAAAACATCTGGATGAATCGTTTCGTGATGCGAATTCGGCGGTGCGCGACTTTGCGCGGCGCGCTGGATATCGCCAGATGGCTTCCACGGCTACGGCGTTGATTGTAGATGAAGTCGACGCGCGACAGGCGGTTATCGGCTATGTCGGCGACACGCGAGTCTACCGCTGGCGCTGCGGACGTTTGCAGCAGCTTACCTACGATCATACGCTTGCCGGCGAGGTCAGGCGAGCTCACTTGTCGAAGACGGTCGCTTCCGATTTTCACGACCGCGCTCATGTCTTCGCGCATGTTCTTACGCGTGCGATCGGAGTTGCGGACGAGGTATGCCCCGAATGGCGGCGGGTGAATATGCGCCCTGGCGACAAGTATCTGGTCTGTTCCGACGGCGTGCATGATATGCTTTCTTTTGCCGATATCGAAAGTGTGCTCGCGCGTCCGTCGCGAGCGCGGGAGACGGTTTCGGAGTTGGCTAGTAAAATTGTTGCCGCGGGCGCAGCGGATAACTACTCGATGATAGTCATTGGAATCGGAGAGAACCGATGAATTTCGGAAAGGAAGAGATATTTCGCGCGGGGGACAAATTCCGCGGCTATACAATCGAGCGGTTGCTCGGGAATGGATCGCTCGGGGCGGTGTATCTTGTGCGCCATGAGTTGCTCGATGCCGTTTATGCCATGAAGATACTCTTTCCTTCCGTGGCAAAGGAAAACGACAGCTATGTAAAGCGCTTCCTGCGCGAAGCTAAAATCGCAACCCGCATCCGCCATCCTAATCTTGTTGCCGTGCATGATTGCGGTTTCGATACGGAAAGAGGTCTCTACTACCTGGTGATGGACTATGTAAACGGCGGCGATCTGCGCCAAGCACTCGCTTTTGCCGGACGTTTCGAGCCCGATCGCGCCGTCGAAGTTGTGATGCAGGTTGCAAGCGCTCTCGAGGCGGCGCAGAAACTTGGGGTTGTTCATCGCGACATTAAACCCGAGAATATTATGATCCAGCCCGACGGCGTCGTCAAGCTCGTGGATCTGGGCATAGCCAAGTCGGCGGTGATTAAAGATTCGCTCAACACCAGCACCGAAAGCGTGTTTGGCACGCCGGCGTATGTGGCTCCTGAACAAGCAATTGATGCCGCGCAGGTGGATGCGCGAGCCGACATCTATTCGCTGGGTGTGGTTCTTTTCGAGATGATCGCTGGTTGTCAACCATTTCAAGGGCCGAATGCACCCCAGATTTTGGCACAAACCCTCTCGGACGATCCTTTCCCCGATATCCGCGATTTCAACCCGGAGGTTAAGCCGCTTTTGGCCGTGCTCATCCGACGCATGTGCGTGAAGGAGAAAGAGCGTCGCATCGCCGGTCCCGCCGCGTTACTGGAGGAATTCGGCAAGCTTGGCTACAAACTCGCCAGCATAGCCTCTGTGCGGGTGCAGTATGCGCAGGACGCCGAAAGCGCCCCTACCCATCGTTCGGTCAAGGCCGTTCTCGACCGTTTGCCCAAGAACCGGCGCGATACGCTTTCATTCGACACCGAAGATGTGGAGATAAAGCGATTTGTCGATTCGCTCAAACGGCGGAAGTTCATTCGCAAATTCTGCGTCGGTCTTTTCGCCGCACTCGGCGTGGCCGTGACGGTCGTTTCGATGGTGCTCACGATGGGGATTGTTCGTTAAGTAAGGCAAGGAGGAGCGATGGAAGAGTCGGTTTTAGGCGAATATTTCGAACTTTTGAGGTTCGCATCGGTCGGAGCCGACCCAGCGCGGCTGAAGGATTCGGTGGACTGCGCGATGTGGTTGAAAAAGTTCCTTTGTGAGTTGGGCTTTGAATGCGAACTGTCCACGATTGACGTAAGGGATGGTAAGGCCGCGCCGCCAGTGCTCTTCGCCGAGCGCAAGGGTAATGAAGGCGCCCCGTGCGTATTATTCTACGGACATTACGATGTGCAGCCGGCCGACCCCGAGAGCGAGTGGAAAACGCCTCCGTTCGAGCCGACGATGATCGGCCAGCGCATCTATTGCCGCGGCGCCCAAGACGACAAGGGACAGTTCTTTGCCTTTCTCTGCGGGCTTCGCGATTACCTTGGCGCGTCCAAATCTCCCCTCACCATCAAGGTGTTGCTGGAGGGACAGGAGGAATCTGGCAGCGGGGCACTGATGGAACTTGCGCACAACATGCGCCGTCGACTTGCGGCAGATGTGATGCTCGTTTCGGATACCGCCGCCGCGCCCGGACTGCGTCCGGCGATTGTGGCCGGGCTGCGTGGAGTATCGCATTTCACCGTTCGCCTCACCGGACCCAATCGCGATCTTCATTCCGGTGAATATGGTGGGGTTGCGCCTAACCCAGCCCAAGCAATCGCGCAGTTGATTTCCTCGCTCCACAATCCAGACGGCTCCGTAGCGGTGTCCGGTTTCCGCGATGGTATTGAGCCGCCTTCGGAAAGCGAGCGCCGCGCCGCCGAGGCTTCAGCCATGAGTGAACAGGACTGCTACAACGATATTGGCTGTCCGAGCGCGGGTGGGCAGCAGGGCAAGACAATTGCGCAGCGCCTTTCTTTCGAGCCAACTATCGAGGTTAACGGCATTCATTCTGGCTATGGAGGGTCGGGCTCGAAAACCGTAATTCCTGCTGAGGCCATTGCCAAGATCTCGATGCGGCTGGTGCCAGGACAGAATGTGAATGTGGTGGCCAGTGCGGTGAAGCGACATCTTGAAGATCGCTGTCCCAACGGCGTGAAGCTTTCAATAGAAGACTACAATCCAGGTGCATCCGGATTCCGGCTGCCGCTGTCATCGCCGATTTTCCGCTTAGCATCTTCGGTACTTGAGGAGATGGATTCGCGCGGACCTGTTTTCCGGTGGGAAGGCGCTTCCATTCCAGTTGTGTCCGTCCTGCGCGAAGCCTCCGGTGCCGCACCGCTTATCGTCGGCTGGGGCCAGCCGGAAGACCGCATTCATTCGCCGAATGAATCGTACGGGGTGGATCAGTTTGCGAAGGCCCGCGAATGGGCACGGCGCATTCTTGCGTCTCTGGAGGGTTGAAGGTGGGCGCGGCTCGCGAACGGCTGACTGGCAGGCTTGGGTTTATCTTGCTATCGGCAGCATGTGCCATCGGCATCGGCAATGTGTGGCGCTTCCCATATGTCGCCGGCTCGTCCGGCGGCGGTTGGTTTGTGATCTTCTACCTCGTTTGCCTTTTTGCGCTCGGGTTGCCGGTGCTGCTTATGGAATTCGCCACTGGCCGCGCTGCGGGCTGTTCGATTGTCGCCATCCATTCCCGTTTGACGCCACATAAACCGCTCTGGCGTGTTCACGGCATTGCAGGGGCGCTCTCACTGTCGATATTGATGACATTCTATACCGTCGTTGCCGCTTGGATGGCGATATATTTTTGGAAATTCGCCGCCGGCGATTCGATGGCAACGACCGCGCAGGAGGCTACGGATGTGTTTCGGCGTATGCTCGAGAATCCCTGGCCGCAGGCATTCGTTACCGCCGGCGTTTGCGCGGTTGCGCTGGCTATTTGCGCGGTTGGACTGCGAAACGGGCTGGAGCGCTGCACCAAATGGATGATGCTATCGCTGCTGGTGCTTATCGTCGCGCTCGCGGCGCGCACTCTGAGTCTCGATGGCGCGCTCGATGGCCTGAAGTTCTATCTTGTGCCAGATACATCGCGTCTCCTCGAGGTCGGGTTGGCGAAGGTGCTCGCCAATGCCCTGCAACAAGCGTTCTTCACTCTTTCGTTAGGCATCGGCTCGATGGCTATTTTCGGCAGCTACATCGGCCGTGAAAGGAAATTGCTCGGCGAAGGGTTCAATGTGGTCGCGCTTGATACGTTCGTTGCGTTCTTTGCCGGACTGGTTGTGCTGCCGGCCTCGTCGGCATTCGGCGTTGATTATGCCGCCGGTCCAGAGCTGGTCTTCGTAGTGTTGCCCAATGTGTTTTGCCGAATGGCTGGCGGACG